>NZ_JANSIN010000002.1:0-125722 GCF_047462115.1 Synechococcus sp. R50.1
ATCTAAAAAAACCAACTTCATCCTCTTTCCTCTATAAATTATTCTCTCTATCCTAACATAAGATCAACACGACCTAGATCTTGGCGCACATGGCGGGGTGGTGGATTGCAGGATAGCTCTTGAGTTGGTAACTGGGCTACAGTGGGCTTGCGGTATGGTGAAACGTCCGACCCGCCATGGCTTCCGATGCTCCTGTTGCCGTCCTCTCCGAGCTCAAGGCGGTACCCATGTTGGCCGAACTTTCGGCAACGTCCTTGCAATGGTTGGGATCCCAGGTCAAGCTGCGGGATATCCCGGCGGGACAGGCCCTCTTCATGCAAGATGCCTGGGGCAGCGTAGTTTATCTGATCCTCGCCGGCTGGGCTAAGGTGCGGCGGGCTTTGCGGGCGCAAGACAGCACCAAAACCCTTGCCTTGCTGGGGCCGGGCGCTTGGGTGGGGGAAATGGCGGTACTGGACGAAGCTCCCCGCTCGCGAGATGTGCTGGCCCTAACCCCGCTGCGGGTGGCCGGGATCCCGGCGGCAACCTTCAAAGCGCTGATGTTGCGGGAGCCGCAACTGTGTTACCAGCTGGCCTGCAGCCTCTCCCGTCGCCTGCGCCTGGCCAACTTGCAGGCGGATCTTGACCAGCAGAGCCCCCCGCTGCGAGTGGTGCATACGCTGGTGCAACTGGCGGAAGCTTTTGGCGAGAAGACCGCCCAGGGGATGCGCATTGTCTACCCTCCCCCCCAGGATTTGGCCGATCTCAGCCAGGTTAGCCGAGAGACAGCCACGGCGGTGCTAAGCCGTCTGCAGCAGCAGGGAGTTATTCAGCCTTTGCCGGAGCAACAGTCTTTGCTGCTGATCCAGTACGCCAAACTGGTAGAGGCCACCCGTCTGCTTTAGATATTGAAGATATTGACCCATGTCTCCCCAACCGATTTCTCCCCATCCAGGACAAGAATCTGTCTGGGACTATCCGCGCCCACCTCGTCTGGAGCCCACCACAGAACTGGTGGAAGTTCTCTTCAATGGCGAGCTCATTGCCCAAAGCCGCCGTTGCTACCGCGTCCTGGAAACCAGCCACCCGCCCACCTAC
This sequence comes from Synechococcus sp. R50.1, assembly GCF_047462115.1. Taxonomy (NCBI): domain Bacteria; kingdom Bacillati; phylum Cyanobacteriota; class Cyanophyceae; order Synechococcales; family Synechococcaceae; genus Synechococcus; species Synechococcus sp. R50.1. The sequence goes on from NZ_JANSIN010000002.1 coordinate 1,078, forward strand.
TACATTCCCCCCACCGACGTTCGACTGCAGTATCTCCGCCCCAGCTCTCGCACCTCTTTCTGTGAGTTCAAAGGGGCTGCCTGCTACTGGACAGTTCAGGTCGGATCCCAAACAGCCGTAGATGCCGCCTGGAGCTATCCGGATCCCAGCCCGGCGTTTTTGCCCATCCGCGACTACCTTGCCTTTTATCCAGGCCGTGTGCAGGAGTGCCGGGTAGGTGGAGAACGAGTCCGGCCTCAACCCGGAGATTTCTACGGCGGTTGGATCACCTCAAAGGTCGTAGGCCCTTTCAAAGGAGAGCCGGGTAGCTGGAACTGGTAGGGGCGGAGCAGCGATTCCCGAGGGGGGATCCCTTTTACCGGGGAAAAGGACTACAGTTAAGTCGATGCGGGTCAGTTGTCCAAGGACTCCGTCCCGCTGGCACGAACAGGAGAGCGCGGACAAAAACCATGACGGTGCGGGTGCCCCTCGACTATTATCGGGTTTTGATGCTGTCGGCACGGGCAGATGAGCATCAGATTGAGCAGGCATACCGGGAGCGAATCGATCTCAAGCCGGGCGAGCGCTCCTGGCTGCTGGAGTTCTCGCCACAGGCTGTGGAAGCTCGCGCTCAAATGATCCAAGAGGCAGCTTCTGTGCTGCTTAACCCTGAGGCACGGCGAAACTACGACGAACATCTCATGCCGGCGGATCCCACCTTAACGGTGGAGGAAACACGCTTGCCGGGAGTGCTGTGCTTGTATTGCGAAGCCGGAGAATACCAAGCTGCCTTGGACTTGGCTCAACATATGCTGGAGCAGGGCCACCCTGCTCGTTCCGATGCCATTTTGGCGCGGGCCATCGCTCGTCTGACACTGGGTCGAGAAGCCTGGCAACAGGGATCCTATGAAGAGGCGGCGCGTTCCCTACAGGCGGGCTTGGCGGAGCTGGAGGAGTATCAGGCCTTTCCGCAGATGCAAGCGGAGATCCGTATCGATTTGGGCAAGCTGCGTCCCTATCGCATTTTGCAACTCCTCAGCCAAAGTGCTCCCGCCCAAGCTGGAAGACACACCGCTGATGGGAACGGGGAGCGACAGCAGGGACTGGCTCTCCTCAAAGCCATGCTGGACGAACGGGGCGGCATCGAGGGGATGGGGCAAGATGGCTCTGGCCTCAGCACCGAAGATTTCCTGCGCTTTATCCAACGGGTACGTCGCCACCTCACCCTCAAAGAACAGCAGGAGTTGTTCGAGCGGGAGGCTGAGCGTCCCTCGATGGTGGCCGCCTACTTGGCCGTGCAGGTGTTGCTGGCGGCAGGTTATCTGGAAAACCGCCCGGCTCTGGTGCGGCGTGCTCGCGGCTACCTGGCTCGTCTGGCGCAGCGGCAGGATGTGCATCTGGAGCAGGCCATCTGTAGTCTGTTGCTGGGGCAGACCGAAGACGCGCTCGCCCATCTGCGCTCCACCCAAGAAGTAGAGGCCTTGCAGTTTATCGAAGAACACTCCGCCGGTTCTCCCGACCATCTGCCGGGTCTGTGCCGCTTCACAGAAAAATGGTTTCAGGAGGAGGTGTTCCCGGAGTTCCGCGGTCTGGAAGCCGCCCAAGTGACGTTGCAAGCCTACTTCGACAACCCCCAAGTACAAGCTTACCTGGACGAAATGCCCAGCCGCGAAGACCCGCCGGCAGGGATGCTCTCTCCCAGTGCTCCGCACCGCTGTCGCGAACAAGCCCCCCATCCCCCACCTCATTTGCCTGCCGTGGTGGGTCCTGAGCCAACCCAGGAATTGTATCGCCCACCCGCCCCTTGGCAACAGGGGGTGCCAGAACCCCCGCGCCTCTCGGATTTGCCCTCTTACCGCAGCACCCCCAAAGCAGGCGTCTCTTCTCTTGCCGATGAGAGTTCTAGTGCTCCGCACCGCTGTCGCGAACGCGCCCAAGACCGTTCCCCTCAGGGGGACGGAGTCCAGGGCCTAAGGTCCGCTGGCGCGATCGGTTTGCAGGATGTGGAGCGTTACCGCCGCAGCCGCTTGGGGGGCCGTAAGCGTCCTACCTTTCCCGCTGGCGTTCGTTTGGGCTCCGCACCGCTGGCGCGAATGGCCGGGGTGGTCGGTGTGGGCATCCTCTCCCTATTGGTCATCTGGCAAATGCTGCGGGGCCTGTTCACGCCGCCACCGGCACCGCCGCTGGAGCAGCCCCAGGTGCAAATTGAGCAGCCGCCGGTTGACATATCGCCACGCGACGCTTTCGCGAACAACAATCCCGGCCAGACAGAACCCGCTCCCCCGCCTGAGCTAACTGGCCCTCTGGCGGAGTGGCAAGGAGTACAACAGGTGCGGGTGATCTCCAACGATGGCATCAACATTCGCCAGCAACCCAGCCTGACAGGAGCCATTGTCGGGACAGCCCCACGCCAAGCCCTGCTGCGGGTGGTAGAGGTGCAGGCCGGTGAGGGACAAGTGCCCGTCTGGCTGCGCATCGAGCGAGATGGGGCTCCGGGGGGATGGGTCGCTGCCCAGTCGGGCTCTACCCGTCTGGTGGAACGGCCCTAGCTCTCCCTTGCTGCCAGCCGTTATTGCTCCGCAGTGCTGTCGCGACCAGGGGGTATAGCCTGCTTCCTTCTCAACTGTTGTGGATATTCTGCGCAATGCCCCGTTAGGGATTTATCTGGAAGAGCCTCGCACCTGGCTACATTGCCTGGATCCGCGGGTTAAGCTGGCCTGGCTACTCAGCTTTCTCCTCAGCCCCATTTTGGCCGGCAATGGTTGGCGCTTAGCCGTGGTGGTGGCTCTTCTGCTGCTAACTGTGGCGGCCCGTCTGCCGCGCCGGGTTTGGTCGGGCCAACTCTCCCTGGTGCTGGCCCTGAGCCTGCTCACCTTTGGGATCACCAGCTTGGCGCCGGATGGATTGGGGGTTTTTCCCCAACCGCAACGGCAGGATATGCAGGTGGTGGGCTATGGGCTGACCGGGATCCCCGCTGTTCCCGTTAGCGGTGCAGGGCACTTCGACTTGGCCGTAGAACAGGGATCCCCAGACCGTGCCTGGCGGGAGCAAACCCGTGCTTGGCAAACCCCTTACCGCTACCGCCTTGTTCAATTTTCCCTGTTGGGGCGAACCTTTCAGGTCTCCCGCCGTTCTCTATCGGTGGCGCTGCGGCTGGGCACCCTCATTTTTACGTTGCTCTACGCCACCCATTTGTTTTTGTTGACCACGGCCCCCGAAGAAATTGCCGAAGGGATCGGCCAATTGTTGCAGCCTCTCCGACGTTGGAGCTGGCCGATTGCCGAAGTGATTCTCACCCTCACCTTGGCGCTACGCTTTCTGCCTCTGGTGATGGAAGAGGTGCAAAACTTGACGCGGGCGGTGCGAACTCGGGATGTGCGCTGGGGATCCCTGAGTTTCCGGGGCGGGATCCAAACCCTGCTGGCTTTGGTGGAGCGCTTTTTTGAAAACTTGCTCCTGCGTGCGGAACAGACGGCCATGGCGATGCAAGCCCGTGGGCTGACCGGCCCAGACCATCCCCTGCGCTGGCACCGCCTACAACTGCGGCGGCTGGATCGCGGCCTACTGGCTCTACTGCCCCTGTTTTGGCTGCTCAGAACCTTGTCCCCCTAAGGTGACCGGCAACACAGCTTTTTCCTACCCAGGGGGATGGGGCTCGTCGCTGCCCATCGGCAGGAGCAGCCGAGAGACACAACGCCCATCGGAAGAGAGGTAAAAGGAGAGCTGGCCCCCCATCCGCTGCACCACCCGTTGACACAGGCTGAGTTCCAGACCAGGACTTACCGATAGAGGCGACTTGAGCAGAGGATCCGCGTAGATCACCTGGTTCGGATCCAACTGAAGGGCGGCCATCAGGTGAGGGTCGAAGCTGCCCTGATCCACCACCAGCAGCTCTGCATAGCCAAAGGGCTCCGCATCGCTATCGCGAACGCTGGCTTGGCTCCACAGATCCAGCCGCCCCCCTTCCGGGCTGCGCAAACCAGCGGCTGTCAACACCTCCCAGAGCACCATCTCCAGTCGTTCGGGATCCCCCTGGACGGCAATGCTCATGTCCCCATGGGCCCGCGGCCACAGCTTGCGTTTTTGGGTCAGGGCCTCCACTCGGCGTAGGCTTTTGCGCACCAAGGTTGCCAAGGGCACCGACCGCGACTGCGGCTGCACCTGCCAAGTTTCCGACTGCAACAACGGCCTTGTGGAGACGGTCAGATCCCGCAGCCCTCTGCCAATTTCCACTACTTTTTGCCAGCGGGTGGCTTCGTCTCCGGGGATCTCCGGCACCTGACCCAGGCGGTGCAGGCTGTCCAGAAGGGCATTCTGCATATCCAGCAGGCGGCGGTGCTTGTACCAGTTCAACTCCCTGAGCACCTCCTGCCGCTCTTGCAAAGTTTGCATCCAGAGCAAGCGCCGCACCGTCCAGCCGCAGGTCTGGGCGATCAACATCACAGCCGCCCGCTCGTCGGGATCCCAAACCTTGCCCGCTTCTGCCCCCAAGATCAAAACTCCCAAAGCTCCCGCCTGCGAGGAGTTTGTCTCCCCCAGCGCCACCAGCAGCCAGGATCCCAGGCCGGCAGCAAAGTGCTCCGCACCGCTGACGCGACTGAGCCAAGTGCGGCTGGCAGGGGGGATCTGCTCCTGGGTGAGCGGCAGAGGTTCTGCCGACTGCAGCGCGTAGGCCAGTAGGGGATCTTGCAGATCGATCTCGGTGGGGCCGGTCTCCGTCCCGGCAGCAAAAGATGGCTGGAGCTGAGCCCGGCTCTCCCCCGGCTGCCAACTGACCACCAGCGCCAGAGGGATCCCCAGCAATTGGGCCGTCTGTCGGACGGTGGTGGTGTACAGATCTGACAAGGTGGCCAAGTTTGGCAAGGTTGAACAAGTGGCGATCAGGCCCTTGAGCAATTGCTCTTGTCGTTGCCGGCGTTGTTCTGACCGAATTTGCCGCAGGATCACCCCCACCTGTTGGGCAATCCCCCGCAGCAGTTGCCGCTCTTCCCGGCTCCAGGCCCGTAGCTGGGGATGCAACACCAAGAGCAGCCCTTCCACGGGTGTGTTGGCCCCGGTATGGGTCAGCATCAGGGAACGAACTCCTGCCAGTTCCTGCCGCCAAGAGAGCAGGCGCAGATCTTGGTCGTAGTTTTCTGCCACCACCACCTCGCTGCGCATGAGATCCTGCCAGTCCTGGTCGCTCAGAGGGCTGAACTGCTGCGGCAAAGTCTGCTTGCCCTGTTGCTCCGCGACGCTGCGGTACTCGTAGAAGAGGCGGGGGATGGGGCTGTCGGGATCCACCGTCAACACGGCCACTGCACCGACTTTCAGGCGCTGGGCCAGGCCGACAACGGCTTGCTGGAGAGCCTGTTGCAGCTCCGCCGGGTTGTAAAGCGAGCGGCCCACCTGCTGCACAAACTCTTGGTCATCGGCCAACTGGCGAATGCGGCGATCCAGATTTTCCAGAGGGCTGGCCAGGGCCAACCCATTGGCGGCAGCGGCCACCAACTGTCGCTCAGCGGCTTGCCAGGTACGGGGCACATCGGATTGCACCCAGATAAACCCCAGCAGATCCTTCTCCAGCAAAATCGGGGCTGCCAAAACAGCCTGGGCTCGCAACTGCTGCATCAGCTTGGGGGGAACCTCAGAGCGAGTCGTCCCTGTGCCGCCCACCACCACCTGGCCATCGGCGAGGGTGTAGTACATGTCCCCCAATTCCCGCAGCGAAAGGCTGACCTCTCCTGTCGGCCCTGCTCCGACTTTCTCCGCCCCGCTGTCGCGAACAGCTTTGGGGACGCTCCCGTGGGGAACGAACTGACCCTGGCTGCGCTCGTGCCAATACACCTGAATGTGGACAGCGCCCAGAAAAGACTGTAACTCCTGCCTCACCAGGCTGACCCGTTCCTGCAGGGATCCCACCTGGCGCATCGCCGTTCCCAACCTCAGGAGCGGATCCTCAAGGCGCTTTTCGGTCTGCTGCTGCCAAGCGTTTTCCAACTCCTGCAGAGAGGCTGCCAACTGCCCCAGCAAAATTCCCAAGAGAGCCTTTTCGTCCTCACGGGTGGTAACCCCCCACATTTGGGATCCCAGCATCAGGATCCCCAAGCAGCGCCGCCGTCCCACTGCCGTTCGCGACAGCGGGCCGTAGGCCGAGAAGGGATAAATGAAACAGCCCTGGATCCCGCCCAGTCGCCTGGCCTCCCGCTGCCAAATGCCCATGCGCGGCTCCTGAGAGAGGTCAGGCAGGCTGATCGGTCGCTGCTCGATCACCACCTGCTCCAGGATCTCCCCCGGCTGTAGAGGATGCACCGCTCGCAGTAGGGTTTGATCCTCAAGAAGGGTCACTCCCCCCTGGCCCACCAACTGATGATTTTGATAATCGTAAAAGGCCAGCCAGACCAGCGGCGCCCCAAACACCGCCCCGACATAGTCGAGGGTGAGCTGAATCAGCCCATTGGCATCCGTTTGCTCTCGCATCTGTTGCAATGTCGCTTGCAGGGCCACCAGGGGAGATATTGACCCAGCTCTATCCGAAGAATAAGGGGGAACAGACTGAACCATACCTGTGTGGATCTATTCCGCAGGTTCCTCTGCAAGCCAATGCCGTATCAGCCAGACTTCAGCTCGTCTCTGTTATGAGCCTTCTCGTCTCCCTGCTTCCTTGTTACTGGGCAACACTGACACAAAAAAGCGAGGAGAAGCGAGCCCGGACTTGTTGCTGTTTGAAACAACTATAGCCCCCAGATGAAAGGCTGGGTAGCAATAGGGGCAGCCGAAGTCTTTGACATGCTCCCCCGCCTAAAGGCAGGGGATTCCGGTTCCTGGTTCTGCGACAACTTGCCGTGTTGGGTTGCCCCTCCACAACAGCGGTGCTCATCTCCCCAGGCGTTCCCCCAAGCGCTACGCGCCACTGATGCAAGCGCAGGGCGGTTTCCTCTCGCGCCAGCGGGACAGAATCCTTATGCCCTTAGGTACCGTTGCGAACAACAACTAAAAAACCTATTGAGGTTGCATCCAGTCGTGAGACTGTTGGGCTTAAGGCCTACGGCCCGCTTACGCGAATAGAGCGGTTGATTACCCTGCCGCTGCGGGCAGCATAGCACACAGCCGCCCTAAAGCGCGGGGCTTTAGACCCAGTTTTTTGGTAAGTGATTAAGTAATTAATTTGGGGTTAATTGTGGGAAGGCTTCACAACTGGGATCCCGCGCAGCTTGTGAGTATGGGTCACCAAGCTCTGGACAAAGTGTTGAAAGCGCTGTTGTAGCTTCTCGTCTTTGAGATTGCCTTGCTCGTCAAAAGCGTTCCAAGCCCGACCGATGGCGATTTGCTCTGGGATCACCCAGCCATGCACCCAACGCACAATCAAGCGCATCTGGTTCAGGGTATTGCTGTTGCTCTCGCCGCCCAAAACGCTGATTAACCCAAAGACCTTACCCTCCAGTTGCTCAAAACTCAACAGATCCAGTGCATTTTTCAGGCTGCCGCTGATGCCGCCGTGGTACTCCGGGCTGGCTAGGATGATCCCATCCGCCCGCTTCATGGTTGCTCGTAGGACTGCCACATCGGGATAATCCGCATAGGACTCCGAGCCATCCACAAAGGGCAACTTCATCTGCCGCAGATCGAGGATGTGCAACGGGGTCCCCAACTTCTCAAACTCGCGCCGCGCCACCTCCAGCGCCTGGTACGTTAAGGAATTGGGCCGCAGGCTGCCCCCGATTGCCACGAAACGGGCCTCAGAGGCTTCAGCCATGGTGGTTTGAGGATCGACAGTAAGGGCTTGCAGAGGAGACATGAGCCGGGTTCCTGAGCAGACATTAGTTACGTTGCAAACAATCATAACTCATACCAACTCCGAGTTGTAAAGATTTCTTTAACTTTTCTGCTCCCCAACCCTAATGCATTCGCCGAAGCGTTGCATAGCGATAACAGCCGGATTCCTATCCAGAACTGGGGATCTGGATACCTCTCGGCAAAGGGATCCAAGGCCAGCGGATCACCTGCAGCAGGTTGGAAAAGTCATCCCGCCAGACGGGATCCCCGGCTTGGGGCAAAAGGGGCTGCCAGGGATCCGGTTCCTGCATGGCTTTAGGGTTTTTGGCCAAAGGACTCCGCTCCGCTAACACGGTCGCCGTTCGCTCAATGGGCGTAGCCTTAGCGTCGCGTAGCGATAACAGCACCCAGTGGGAAGGGGCCAGCCCCGCCTGTCGTTGCTCAGGGGAGAGATCCCGATGGGCTTGGTGCCAAGCGTGGAGCTGCAGGGATCCGGCCAGGCCAGCCAACAGCGGGGCCAGGTCGAGGTGGCGGTTGGTGATGTTGAAGAGCAGCCAGCCGTGGGGCTTGAGCTTGCTGAGGTAGAGGGCCAAAGCCTCTTGCGTGAGCAAATGCACCGGCACTGCGTCAGAGCTGAAGGCGTCCATCACCATCAGGTCATAGCTGCCCTCTGGGATCCCCTTGAGGCTGAGCCGGGCATCACCGAGGATGACCTGCACCCGCGCCCGCGTCTGGGCCCACCGGAGATAGGAAAAATAGCGCCCCGCCCAATCGGCCACGGTGGGATCCAACTCGAAAAACGTCCACTCATCCCCTGGCTCGGCATAGGCGGCCAACGTGCCGATCCCCAGCCCCAACACCGCAATGGCGGGCGTGGGATCCACAGTCTGGGCTCTGAACGCCGCAAACACCTGCCCAACCGGCCCAGACCGAGAAAAATAGGTCAGCGGCTCCAGCGCTTTTTCCGGGTCCAAGTTTTGGCTGCCGTGTAGAGTGGTGCCGTGCAGAAGGCTGCGGAAGGATCCCTGCTCAGTTTGGTATTCCACGATCCGGTTGAGGCCGAAGGCGCTGCGCTCGCTGTGGATCACCTGCAGTCCCGGCTGCAGCCAGGGTTGCCCCAGCAGCACAACCAACCCCGCCATTGCTCCCACCCAACCGACCTTGGCCTGCCAGCCAGGGGCTCCGCTCTGCTGCTGTGAACGGCTCTCCCCTGACACCAACAGCGCCAGCACCGCCCAGCCCAACGCCAAACCCACCCCAGCGCCCACCTGCAGCAACGCCTGCGGTTGAAAGTGCAACAGCAGCAAAGGCAGGAGCAGCCCCAGCCCCAGCCACAGGCCCACCCGCCCCCCCTGCGCCCCTAGCACGGCCAGCGACATCCCCAGCAACAGGGGATATTCCAGCACCGTCTCAAACACCTGCGGTGCCAAGAGGGCAGAGAACATTCCCCCCAAACTCCCCCCCAAAGCCAGCCACAGGTAAAACTGCGTCAACTGCTCCACCGGCGGGCGACGGCAAGCCAACCGGCTGTGGCAGCCCCAGCTCACCAGCCCAAAGGTGGTCAGATGCAGCGGCAAAAGCAAAAAACCCGGCCTCACCCAGCCCAAGACCTGTGTCCCCACCGCCCCGCAGGCCAGAAGAGCTGTCGTTCCCAAAACCCCCTTATTGGGGTGGATCCCCCCGAAAGCCAGCATGAGTGTCAGCAGATAGATCCCCAGAGGAATGGCCCACAACAGGGGCACTGCCGCCACGTCGGTGGTCAACAAGGTGGTGACCGCCACCAACAGGCCCGCCGGCAAAAAAGCCAGACCCGCCCAGCGCCAACGCTCTCGCCAGGAAACAGTCAAATCCCCCGGAGCAGCGCCGGATCCCTGGGAATCTGCCCCGCGTTCTTGTTGCTCCGCAACGCTGTTGCGACTGAGCAGCAGACCCACCCCGCTTAGCAGCACCAGGGCTGCCACCAGCGCGTAGGATCCCGTCCACAGGAGAGTTTGCCAAGCCAAAGACAGACGAGGCTCCAACACCAGCGGGTACCCCAGCAGCCCGCCCAAGCTGCCGGCATTGCTGGCCACATAGAGAAAATAGGGATCCAAAGCCTCCCGTTGCCCCGCGACCCCTCTTGCCGCCAACCCCCGTTGCAGCAACGGCGTCGTCGCCGACAGGAGAAACAGCGGCACCCCAGCTCCCAAAGTCAAGTTTGCCAACAGAGCGAGAGGGGGCCACCATCCTTCCGGTTGGCCGGGGATCCCCAGCTGAAAGGGCAGAAGCCTCAGCCCGACCAGCAGCAAGATCCCGTGGATCAGCACCCCCATCCTGGGATTGAGGCCGCGCCCCAGCCGGTCTGCCCACAGGTAGCCCAAAAGCAGGGTGGCCTGAAAAAAGGCCAGGCAGGTATTCCACACCAGGGGGGATCCCCCCCACAGCGGCAGCAGCAACTTGCCCACCAACAACTGTCCCCAGAAGAGGCAAAAAGCGCTACCAAACAAGCTGAGGCCAACTAGCCAAACCAAAGCCGACCCACCGCAAAACCCTCAACTGCCAGTATTCCCCACTTTCTCCCGGAAGCTTGAGATGGGATGTTGTAGCCGCTTGGTGGTGCCCCTTGGGATCACCCAACTCAGAGGAAGGCCGATCCTTGTTCCTCGATTCAAGTGCGCCAACGGGTGGAAGGGGGCCACCCTCCGCCAGTACTCTCAGTTGCCCCGATCACAAGGACTTTGTCCCGCTGTCGCGAACGGTTAGGATCGCAACGCTGACTCAAACCTACACTGCACCCCCATGTTGCCATGCAGCGCCAACGCGAACACAGAGCATCGCTGGCTCTGGCGTGACCAGCCCATTCGCTACCAACAGTCGGGATCCACAGGCCCAGCCGTGTTGCTCATCCATGGCTTTGGGGCCAGCAGCGACCATTGGCGGAAAAATTTGCCGGAGCTGGGGCAGCACTGTCAGGTGTATGCGATTGATTTGTTGGGGTTTGGGGGATCCGCCAAGCCTCTGCCGGGATCCCCTTTGCCCTACACCTTCGAGACCTGGGGATCCCTGGTGGCAGACTTTGTCCGAGAGGTGGTGGGCCAGCCAGTCTATCTGGTGGGCAACTCGATTGGCTGCATTGTGGCTTTGCAGGCGGCGGTTCTGGATCCAGCCCAGGTTTTAGGGGTAGCGATGTTGGATCCCTCGCTGCGGCTATTGCACGAGCGGAAACGGGGCCAGGTCTCCTGGCTGCGCCGCCAGTTTACCCCTTTGCTGCAATCCCTGCTGGGGTGGCCCCCCTTTGGTCGTTTCTTCTTTGCTCAGGTGGCCCAGGCTAGGGCCATTCGCAATATCCTCCTCCAAGCCTACGGGCGCAAAGAAGCGGTTACCGAGGAGCTGATCCAGCTTTTGCTCAAACCCGCTTTGGAGCCGGGGGCGGCAGAGGTCTTTTTGGCCTTTGTGCGCTACTCTCAGGGGCCTTTGGCTGAAGATCTCTTGCCTCAGCTCACCTGTCCCGTCTTGATCTTGTGGGGGGAAGCGGATCCCTGGGAACCCATTGCTCTGGGGCGGGCCCTGGCACAGTTTCCTTGCGTGGTGGGGTTCATCCCGTTGCCGGGGGTTGGCCATTGCCCCCAGGATGAAGCCCCCGAGCTGGTCAACCCGCTGCTTTTGGATTGGATCCGGGATCCCACCAAAAAACCTGAAAAAGGAGTTCGTTCCGCCGGGATCCCCTCACCCCCCCTGCAAGAGGAGAGCTAGGAAGTGGCGCAGCAGGAGCTTCCCCGTGCTGGGGAATGGCATGGGCTGCCCTTGGAATCCTCGTACCTACGCCCGACCGAGGTGCTCCAGTCGATCCAGGTTGGGGCCGCTCAGCCGGAATGCCTGGCCAAACCCCTGGATGAAGCTGCCAGCTTTGGGGATGATCTGACAGAAGTGAAAATCCGCCAAGCCCAGGATCATCTCGGCAATCTCGTACTTGGCGCGGTAGAGGGCTTCAAACCCCTGCGCCTGCGCCTCCTCGCGGCTGAGAAACTGGGCTTCTCCGCTCACCATCACCCGCGACAGGGCATGGTTACTGCGGGGATCCCCTGGGGTGGGCGGCTCGTGGATGAGCAGGCTGGCACGGGGATCTGCCCGCAAAGCCTGGGTGTGGCCAGAAAGATCGCTGATGACAATGGCAAAGCGCAAGGGATCCCGCTGCACCACAAAAGGCACCAACGACACCGCCGGGGATCCCTGCTCCAGCACCGCCAAGCTGGCCACCGGCTGGCCATCCAGCAGCATATTTAACTGTTCCAGCACCGACATGGTTGTCCTCCAGTCCCCTTGCTATTATCAGCTCCCCTGTACTGGGACAAGAGCCACAACCCTGCTTACAGGCTGTTCCTGGCCTGGTTGAACTCTGCCCGGCAGCTCGGAACATTGGGCGTCAACAACGTTGTAAATAAAACTTTACAATCCTATGCAAAGCGAGCTACGCTGGTGAAGAAAGCACAAGGAGAACCCTATGACCCGATATCGCTCCGTTGTCGTCGAAGAAGGTGGTCGGCTGAACAACTACGCCATCGAGCCGGAAATGTATGTGGACAGCACCCCCCGCGTGGGCTTCACCGAATATGCAGAGCGCTTGAACGGGCGTTTGGCAATGATCGGCTTTGTTGCCCTGATCCTGTTTGAAGCTCTGTCCGGTACCACCCTGCTCGGCTGGCTGCAATCCCTGGGCCGATAAGCCAAAGAACGCTTCCTAGGAAGAGGGCTGTCTCTAATCGCCGATTGACTGTTCGCGATAGTGGGACGGAGTCCTCACTTTGCTGCACAGTTCTCTACAACCTGATGTGCAAACGCTAGGCAGTTGTGCGAGTGTGCAGAGAGCGGGTGGTTAGGTTTATGTTTCTAGACCCCAGCTACCGTTTGAAATGTACCCCAAGCTCTGGGGGAACTAACGCCTGTGGAGACTCCTCTGGCGGGGTGGTAGGTCTAAAACCTACCGCTAGTCAAGGGTTGCTGAAGCAGGAAGAAAGCAACAGCGCTGAGCAAAAATCTGTTCTGTTCAGTGCTGTGTAGGTCTTTCAGAGCGGCATCTCCCAGTGCAGCTCGACATGGGTATGGCCTTCTGGGGTGCGGGTGCGATGCCAGGATCCCTTGGGTAGATAGCGGGCGATGGTGTTCATGGCCTTGCTGCCGTAGCCGCCGCTGAGGCCGGGAGCGTACTCGATGCCGTCATTGACCACAGAAAGGCAGCAGTGGCGATTCGTTTGGGCCAGCGACACTCTGACAAAGGAAGCATTGCCTTTGGGGGGTTGCACGTGGGCGATGACATTGCCGATGGCCTCTCGCAAGAAGCGCAAGATGTCTTCTCGCTGATCAAACCACTCGCCGGTGTTGGGCTCCTGCAGAGGTTGCAGTTGGCGCTCCACAGACAGCGTCAGGCTGCCCGCTTGGATCAGCTCGTCCAGATAGATCTCGATGCCGCGATGCAACCCCTCTCGCAAGCTGGGGGAGATGCGCAGCTTGGCGGCTAGGGTGCGCACATCGTTGAGCTGATTCCGGATCCCGCGTCCGATCCTCTCCAGTTGTTCGAGCAGGTGATCGTAGACGGCGGGGTCGGGCGACCTGCCTTGCTGCTGCTGCCATTGCAAGCTCTCCAAGTCGTCCATCACCACCTTCAACTCCTGCAGCTCCCGATCGTGAATGTCGGTGGCTACCCGGTAAAGCAACTTGCGGGCTTGGTCGATAGCTGCCTCCTGTTCGGCCCGACGCAGACGCTCCAATTCCTGCTGTTGGGCCAAGAGCCGCTCCTGATTCTCCACAATGATCAAAGTGAGCAGCAGGCTTACCCCCGTTAGCCCACTGGCCAAGGCTGGCAAGACGAGAGGCCAAACCCAACGCCACAGCAGAAACTGGGCCACAGCCCACCCTTCGTAAACGGCAAGCCCTACCATGGGTCGCAGGAGAAACTGCTGTTGCTTCCAGCCCCAATGGCTCAAAAGTGCTCCGCACCGCTGACGCGAACGTAGGGGGGGACGATAAAGCACCAAAAGCAGTCCCGTTCCCACTCCCAGCAGCAAAACCACCGCAGCCGCCACCCCCTCTGGCACAGATTGGTAGACCTCTCCGGTGAGCAGGCTGGAGAGGATTTGCGCCTGCAACTCCACCGCCGCAATCTGGGATCCATCCGCAGTCCGCACTGGGAAGGTTTCGGGGTAGCCGCCCACAAAACCCACCAGGACAATTTTGTCCCGCAATTGGTCGGCAGCTTCGGGATCGAGGGGAGGGATCCCTTCTTGGCCGCGGCAGGCTTGGCTGGGGTTGATCATCGGGGCAACAGACCCGGATCCTGCCTGGAGAACAGCTGGAGGGCAAACCCGTTCGATGGGGATGATGGGGATCCCGTGCTGGGAGCCGAGGGGGTTGAATTGAATCGGCTGCAAACCCCGTTCTCGAAACCAGCGGCTGGCCCGCTCCGGGTCGTATTTGGCAAAAGCCAGAGCCTCGACCGAGGCGAACATCTGCTCCTCTTGGCTGTCGCGGCGCAGGTAGAGCCCCCGCAACTGGGCCTGGCGCAGGATCCCGGCCCTATCCACCCGATATTGCACCACCCCCTGCACATGCTCTGGCGGCACCAGGTACTCCAGTCGCAGAGAAGAGAAGGGCAGAAAATGGTTGTAGATGTTAATCTCGGAGCGGCCAAAGCTCTCGCTGCTGCGGGTGGCCAGGACCAAGCGATCTGGGTAGCGCTGCACCACCTGACGCAGAGGGGCATCTAAGTTCTCGTTGCCCAGGTTTTGAGGTACCACAAAGCTGCTGGGCAGGTTTAGCACCACCACCCTGGCCTCAGCTTCTTCCAGTAGACGCAACGTCAGGCCGGCGTAGTTGGCCCGTTCCAGAAGGAAGTCAACTTGATGTTGGCCAAGGTGCTCTGCACCACTGGTGCGGCCATTGCTTTCCCCCTGTCCGCTGTTCCCGTTAGCGGGAACGTGCTCCGCACCGCTGTCGCGATCGAGTCCTATACGACCATCAATGCCGACGATCACCACCTCGGGAGAAGGCTGCTGAGGGCCACGCCAAGCGTACAGCCACTCCTGGGCGTCGCTCTCCATCCGCACCAACAAAGGATGCTGAGCAGAAAGGTTAAGCAGAGCAGCCCAACCCAAGCCCCAAGCCAACGCCCAGCCCAGCCGCCGCCGGGAGGGGGACAGTCGAGCTGGAGAAGTATAGCCTTGGCCAACGAGAAAGGGAGGGACGGGATCCGGCATATTGCAAAGGGCTTTGCACCGCTGACGCGACCACACGAACGGCAGTGCAGACGCGAGCCAGCTAAAAAGCGCTCCGCACCGCTGTCGCGATGGAGTTTTCTCTGCCATTTTGGCCGCTGCCGGCGGCTGTCGAGGGGATCCCTGGCCCCCCCGTTGCTGGGGGAAAACCGCAGCCTCAGTGGTGATGGTTGCGCACCCGCGCTGCTTCCTCAGGGCTAATGCCGAGGCGAGTGAGGTTGATGCGGCCTTTGTGATCGATGCTGCGCACCTTGACCACCACCTCATCCTCCACAGCCACCTCATCTTCCACCCTGCCGACGCGGTACTCCGCCAGTTGCGAAATGTGGATCATGCCTTCTTTGCCGGGCAAAAACTCCACAAAAGCGCCGATGGGGATGATGCGGGTCACCTTGCCCAAATACACCTGCCCCTCTTCCACCCGCCGCACCAGATTTTCGATCATCTCCCGAGCGGCTTCGGCTTGCCCCCCCACCGAGGAAGACACGGTGATCGTGCCATCGTCGCTGATGTCCACCTTGGCCCCCGTCGCTTCGGTGATGCCGCGCACCGTCTTGCCGCCAGGGCCGATAATCTTGCCGATATCCTCGGGATCCACCTTGAACGTGAGCAGACGGGGAGCTGTTTTGGCCAACTGGGGTCGAGGGGCGGCAATGGTCTCCAGCATCTTGTCGAGGATGAACTCGCGCCCGGCCTTGGCTTGCCGAATGGCCTGCTCCACCACGTCAACGGTGATGCCGGTGATTTTCATGTCCATTTGCAAAGCAGTGATCCCCGCCCGCGTACCGGCCACCTTGAAGTCCATGTCCCCCAGAAAGTCCTCGATCCCCTGGATGTCGGTGAGGATGCGCACCTCATCCCCCTCCTTAATAAGGCCCATGGCCACCCCGCTGACCGGCGCTTTGATCGGCACCCCGGCATCCATCAGAGAAAGGGTAGAGCCACAGACGGATCCCATCGAGGTGGAGCCGTTGGAGGAGAGCACTTCCGAGACCACCCTCACCACATAGGGAAACTCCTCTTCCTTGGGCAGCACCGGCACCAAGGCCCGCTCCGCCAGCGCCCCATGACCAATCTCCCGCCGCCCCGGGGAGCGTGAAGGCCGCGTTTCTCCCACTGAAAAGCCCGGAAAATTGTAGTGGTGCATGTAGCGCTTCTCATCCACCGGGTGCAAGTCGTCCAGCTCCTGGGCATCGCCGGGGGTGCCGAGGGTGGTAATGGAAAGGACTTGGGTGAGGCCGCGATTGAACAGGGCACTGCCGTGCACCCTTGGGATCAAACCCACCCGGCAAGAGACCGGTCGCACCTCGTCCAGCTTGCGCCCATCCACCCGCACCCCCTCTTGCAGGAGCTGCTGGCGCATCAGCTTCTTGAGCAGAGCCTTGAACTGATTGTCCAACTCCTTGGGATTTTCCAGAAGATAGAGCCGCAAGGGATCCCCCTCTGGCCGTTCCTGGATTTGGGCCTCCAGCTTGGCCCTGAGCTCCTCCAGTTGTTGTTCCCGGCTGGTCTTGTCCAAAAACTGCCTGAGGATGGAGCGAATGCCCTCCTGAGCCTGCTCTTCTACAAAGGCAATCAGCTCCTCGTTTTTGGGGGGAGGGGGCAGCTCTACCGGGGTGATGTTGAGATCCGCCAGGACTTGCTGTTGGGCTTTGAGCAGCTCCTGGATGGCCTCAAAACCAAACTCGATGGCCTCTACCACATCCTTTTCCGGCAGTTGGTTGGCCCCGGCTTCCACCATGATCACGCCATCGGCACAGCCGGCCACCACCAAATCCAGATCGCCCGCCTCAATTTCGGCATAAGTGGGGTTGAGGATAAATTCATCCTTGACCAAGCCCACCCGCACCGCCGCCACGGGGCCATTGAAGGGGATGCGAGCGCCGTGAATGGCTAACGAGGCTCCCAAAATACACAACACATCGGGCGGCACCGTATCATCTACAGAGAGGGTGGTGGCCACCACCTGCACATCATCCCGCAGCCATTCTGGGAACAACGGACGAATGGGTCGGTCTATTAAGCGAGAGATCAAAGTGGCCCGTTCCGGTGGCCGGCCTTCTCGCCGCAGATATCCCCCTGGGATCCGCCCCGCTGCGTAGAGGCGCTCTTCGTAATCGACCAACAAGGGCATAAAATCAACGCCAGGCCGGCCTGGCTGCCGTGTGGCGGTAACCAAAATCGAGGTTTCGCCCGAAGTCAGCCAAACCCCACACCCTGCCTGGGGGGCCATCAGCCCAATATTGATGTCAATTTCCCGCCCATAAAAGGAAATCGACCGAGTGTATTCTGCCATGTAACGCTTCGCCTTCTTTTTTTCTTGCCGCTATCGTAGCATTCTCCTTTTGCTCCTTTTCAGCCCCCGCTGACCGGAGGGATCAGAACGACTTCGTCTCCCGCCGATAGGGGAGTGTCGGCAGCTACAAAATTGAGGTTGAGACCGAAACGGGTTTGGGAGCGCCAAGGAGCTAAGCTGGGGTAGCGCTGGATCAGTTGATCGCACAGCTGCCCGACGGTGGTACCAGGGCTCACCTGCAGGCGCATCTCGGTTTGTCCGATTACTTCTTGATAGACGGCAAAGAGCTTCAGCGTGATGGGAAAAAGCTCATCGGAGGGCAAATTTTGGGCAGCAGCCATCGGTAGCGCTCCCACCTGCTTTGAACGATCTTGTGGACAATCTTGGGCAATCTTTGGCCGGTTTGTCCACCAGAATCCTCTGCCCATATCCTGGCCATCAGGGATCCCTACAGCCACAGAAAAATCGGCTCCGGGGAAAAGATGCCGTCTTTCAGATTCCAGTGAACTGTTCTTCTGGCTCTGGCCGGGGATTCGTGGCAAGGCTAGGGTAGGCCAAAAGCTTGCTTGGCAGCCAACCGGCTTCTGTGCTGATGCTAGAGCCACTGACCCCCTCCCAAATCAGGGCCTACTTGGATCGGATTGGCTACGTTGGCCCCACCCAGCCCACCCTGCAAACCCTCCGCCAGATCCACCTAGCCCACCTGCTGCGGGTGCCGTTTGAAAATCTGGACATTCATCGGGGTCGTGCCATTCGCCTGGAGCGGGATTTCTTGTTCCAAAAAATCGTCCGAGAGCGGCGGGGTGGGTTTTGCTTCGAGCTGAACAGCCTGCTGGCCGCTGCCCTGCAGGGGATGGGGTTTTCGGTACACCTACTCTCAGGACAGGTGAGCCGCGCCGTTCGCGCTACTCCGACGGAGTCCGACGTCCGCTTTGGACCTGAGTGCGACCACTTGGCTGTGCAGGTGAACATCGGCGATGAAGCCTGGCTGGCAGATGTGGGGTATGGGGAGGCCTTTCGCGAGCCGTTGCGGCTGGGGGATCCCGGGATTCAAGCCCAGGCTGAAGGACGCTACCGCCTCACCCCTTGGCCAGGGGATCCCACTGCTTGCCGTTATTGGCTCATTCAGCAGGAACAGCCGGATCGCACCTGGAAAACTCTATTTCTTCTGGATCGGATCCCACGCTCCCTGCAGGAGTTCGAGCCCATGTGCCACTTTCACCAAACTTCGCCAGAATCGATGTTTACCCGGCTGCGCCTTTGCACCCTGGCCACTCCGACCGGACGGGTCACCCTCACCGCCCGCGCCAATGGCTCTTTTAAGTGGATCGAGACCACCCCAGAAGGCCGCCGGGAACGCCCTCTCAAGGACGAGAAAGAGTATGAACAACTGCTCGCTTGCGCCTTCGGGATCCACCTTTCTCCATCTCCTTCTGCCGCCGAGGAACGCAGGGAAAACAAGCCAAATGGCAATTTAACAGAGCCCACCCCAATCTCCCCCGAGCCAGGTTAGAACCCCTGCCAGTTAATGTCAAAATAGTAAGGCAATGTTTCGTTATCTCAGTAACCGTTATGGATGCTGCCGCGGTCGCTGCGTTTGATGGCCAAGCTTTGGATCACGTACTCATTTTCGACACCACCCTGCGAGACGGGGAGCAGTGCCCCGGCGCCACCCTCAACACCGAAGAAAAGCTGGCCATTGCCCGGCAGTTGGCCCGGCTGGGCGTCGATATCATCGAAGCGGGATTTGCCTATGCCAGCCCTGGTGACTTTGAGGCCGTGCAGAAGGTGGCCGAGCAGGTGGGAACCCCCGATGGCCCTGTGATTTGCAGCCTGGCCCGTGCCCTCAAGCCGGACATTGAGGCCGCCGCCGCCGCCCTGAAGCCTGCTGCCAAGCCCCGCATCCACACCTTCATCTCCACCTCAGACATTCACTTGAAGTATCAGTTGCGCAAAACCCGCGCCGAAGTGCTGCAAATTGCCGAGGAGATGGTGGCCTACGCCAAGTCCTTCGTGGACGATGTGGAGTTCTCCATGATGGACGCCACCCGCTCCGATCCCGAGTTCCTATACCAGGTGATTGAGGCGGCCATTCGGGCGGGGGCTACAACCATCAACATCCCCGATACCGTCGGCTATGTCATGCCGGAGGAGTTTGGCCAACTGATCAAGGGCATCCGCGAAAATGTGCCCAACATTAAGCAAGCGATCCTTTCCGTGCATGGCCACGACGATCTGGGGGTTTCGGTGGCCAACTTCTTGGAAGCGATCAAGCAGGGCGCACGTCAGGTGGAAGTGACGGTCAACGGCATTGGTGAGCGGGCCGGCAACACAGCGCTGGAAGAGTTGGTGATGGCCCTGCACGTGCGGCGCAGCTACTTCAACCCCTACTTCGGCCTGCCGGTGGACTCCGAGAAGCCTCTCACCCACATCAAAACCCAGGAGATCTATCGCACCTCCCGCCTGGTCTCTAACCTCACCGGCATGTTGGTGCAGCCCAACAAGGCCATCGTCGGCTCCAACGCCTTTGCCCACGAATCCGGCATCCACCAGGACGGCATGCTGAAAAACCGCCAGACCTACGAGATCATGGACGCCCAGACCATTGGCCTGCAATCGAGCACCTTGGTGTTGGGCAAGCACTCGGGCCGCAATGCCTTCCGCACCCGCCTGAAAGAACTGGGATTCGAGCTGTCGGAGCAAGATCTGAACAGAGCCTTCTTGCGCTTCAAAGAACTGGCCGACAAGAAAAAAGAAATCTCCGACCTGGATCTGGAAGCGATTGTTAACGACGAAACTCGCCCGGTGCCGGAGCTCTATCGCCTGGAGCATGTGCAAGTGGTGTGTGGCAATCGGGAAGCTCCCACCGCCACGGTGCGGCTGGTAACCCCGGAAGGAGAAGAGCGGGTGGACGCTGCTGTGGGCACAGGCCCGGTGGATGCGGTGTACAAGGCCATCAACCGCATCGTCAATATCCCCAACAAGCTGATCGAGTTTTCCGTCCAATCGGTTACCGCTGGCATCGACGCCATTGGGGAAGTCACCATCCGCCTGCGCCACGAAGACCGCATCTTTTCCGGCCATGCCGCCAACACCGACATCATTGTCGCTTCTGCCCAAGCCTATATGAATGCCCTCAACAAGCTCTACTCTGCGCTGCATGCGGCGCGCTCCACTCCTGAACAACGGGAGGCCGCCACACAAAAAATCTAAAGGTGCTCTGCACCGCTGGTGCGAACGCTTTGGGGGCTGCCAGAAGGGATCCCGTCCGCAAACACCCGCCCGATCACTTCCTCAATGGGCGGGTCGGTTACCGTTAGATCCAGCACCTCCAGCTCCGCCAACAGCTTCGCCACCGTCTGGGTAAGCTGCTCCCGCTGCACCCAAAGCCGCGCCTCACAGCCGCCGGCCTCTCCATCCGTGCGCACCTCTCCATACAGCTGCAGTTGAGCCACAGGGCAAGGGCGGGCCAATTCCAACTTCACCTCTCGGTAGGGGGCAAAGCGCTCCAGCAGCCCCTCGAGGTCGCCATCGTAGATGAGCTGCCCCGCGTTGATGACCAGCACCCGTTGGCACAGCGCAGTAATATCGGCCATGTAATGGCTGGTCAACAGCACCGTTGCTCCGTAGCGGCGGTTGTAGTCCCGCAGAAATTGCCGCACACCGGCCTGAGCGTTGACATCCAACCCCAAGGTGGGCTCGTCCAAAAACAAAATCTGCGGGCGGTGCAACAGAGCCGCCAACAGCTCCGCCTTCATCCGCTCCCCCAGCGAGAGCTTGCGCACCGGTTGCTTCAGCTTGCTTTCTAGGTCGAGCAGCTCTGCCAGCTCCCCCACCCGAGTTTGAAACTCTTTTTCGGGGATCTCGTAAACGGCAGCGTTGATGCGCAGAGAGTCCATCGCCGGCAGATCCCAGATGAGCTGCTGCTTCTGTCCCATCACCAGGGTGATCTGCCGCAAAAAAGCCGGCTCCCGGCGGTAGGGCACATGGCCGACCACCTGCACCGTGCCGCCGGACGGATAGATTAAACCGGTCAACATCTTGAGGGTCGTGGTCTTGCCCGCCCCGTTGGGCCCCAAGAATCCCACCATCTCCCCCGGCTGAACTTGAAAGCTCACGGACTGCACCGCCGGGATGTAGCGATAGGTGCGACGAAAAAAGTGGCGCAAGGTGCCAACCACTCCGGGATCCTTGACGGCCACTGGATAAACTTTGCTCAGGTTGTGGGCGGCAATGATTGGCTCCAACCGGGTCGGAACATCAGTTGACATCTGTCCTTACCCCCACGAAATAGCCAGACCCGCTACCCCAACCCCAAGGGCAAATCTTCTGGAGCTGGGCATACCGGATCTGGAGAGGGCTATTCTCAGTATCTGAGGGAAAGGAACGACTGGATAGGGGAACTACAACAGTCCTACATCCATCCCGGGCTTACCCGTGGCCAGCTCCACCTTCAGGATGCGGCCACCCGATTTCTGGATGCGCTGCTGCTCCCGAAACCAGTTGTCGTAGGGCACCAGCTTGGTGAAGTAGGTATTTTGCAGCTCCCGCTGAGTGCGAATCCGGGTTTGGCTGGGCACACAGGCCGTGATCTTAAACATGCGCATGATATGGGATCCCTGCTCAACAACGAAATGGGCTATCTCGACCAGCAGAACAGGCGACTCACCTCAGAAAGCTCGCGTACCGCAGATAGCACACCAGATCCCTGTGGCAAATCGCCCGTCGTGCTCGTTGGACAATGAACCTCACGCCGAGGCAATGACGCTGGCAGTTAGCTCAGGCCAGAGCAGATGTAATCGAAGTACACCCCCATTTCCTTGCCGGCATCGGCACCCACCAGAGCGGCAGTCACTTCTTTCATGGCTTGGATGGCCTGGATGGTGGCCCCAATGGGTACCCCCAGCGAATTGTAGGTTTCCTTGAGTCCGTTCAGCACCCGCTCATCCAGAATAGAGGGATCCCCGGCCAGCATGGCGTAGGTGGCATAGCGCAGGTAGTAGTCCATGTCGCGGATGCAAGCGGCATAGCGACGGGTGGTGTACATGTTGCCACCGGGACGGGTGAGATCGGAGTACAGCAACGCCTTGGCAGCAGCATCCTTGACGATGGTGGAAGCATTGGCAGCAATGGTGGCAGCCGCCCGCACCCGCAGCTCGCCCGTGGCGAAGAAGGCTTTCAACTTCTCCATAGCCGAGCTGTCCAGATACTTGCCTTGGACATCGTAGCTGTTGATCACAGCGGTAATCGCGTCTTGCATGATGAGCTTCCTAAATCCAAATCGGTGAACAGCAAAAGGTTGTGCGGCAAGAACAATGAGGGACTAGCCCATTGCCCCTACCACAAAGTCGAAGTAGTAGCCAGCTTCAGCCGCATCGTCAGGAGAGAGCAGACCCATGGCCACCTGCTTCATTTGACGAATGCTCTCGGCCACCGCCGGAATGGGTGTGCCCAGGGAGTTGTACATCTCGCGGACACCCACCAGGCCGATCTCTTCGATTGGGGTGACATCGCCGGCAATGATGCCGTAAGTGATCAGGCGCAGGTAGTAGTCCATATCCCGCAGGCAAGTCGCCGTCATCTCTTCCCCGTAGGCATTGCCCCCCGGAGAAACAATGTCGGGGCGCTTCTGGAAGAGTTGGTCGGCAGCTTGTTTGACGATGCGCTCACGAGACTCGGTCAAGACTTGAGCAATGCGCAACCGCTTCTCGCCCGAGGTGACAAAGGACTTGATCCGATCCAGTTCCCCCGGGCTGAGGTAGCGGGCCTCCGCGTCCGCGTTCACAATCGATTTCGTAACAACACTCATGGATATCCATCCTCAAGTCGATTTTTTAAAGAGTATGACGAGCATACCCGCAAGCTATTTTCCGATATGCTTGCCGTCTGCCATCTCAGATCTTCACACTTCTTAAAATCTCTCCCAGAAAAGGGACAGTCCCATTCCCGCCCCGACAGGGCAGTTCCCTCCCCAAAGTCCGGCAAGAGAGGGGCTACAATCTCACTTAGACTCACTTAGAATGAAGGCTGAGTCGCCAGGGGATCCCTGCAGGCTTGGTTTAAGACATGCGTTGAGGTTGCGATGACGGATGCCTCTGGGTCAGAACGATTGAAGCGAGCGAAAGGTATTTCTGAGGGTACGCCCTCATCTCTGCCGGATCACCTCATCCGGGCCACGGCGGCAGAAGGCAAAATCCGAGTGGTGGGCTTGGTGGCCACCCAGGCGGTACAAGAGGCAAGGGAGCGGCACAAGCTCTCCTATGTGGCGACAGTGGCCTTGGGGCGGGCCATGAGCGCAGCCCTGTTGCTGGCGGCCAACTTGAAGCGACGCCAGGCGCGGATTAACCTGCAACTGAAAGGGAATGGCCCCTTGGGCAACATCTGGGTGGATGCCGGCTTGGATGGCACGGTACGCGGGTATGTGAGCAACCCCGCCATTGAGCTTCCTCTCACTGCCGAGAGCAAGTTGGATGTGGGCCAAGCCGTTGGGCGCTATGGCTACCTCCATGTGCTGCGGGATCTGGGGTATGGCCAGCCTTACACCAGCGCGGTGGAGCTGGTTTCGGGAGAGGTGGGAGACGACATCACCTACTACCTCTCCTCCTCAGAGCAGATTCCCTCGGCAGTCCTTCTGGGAGTAAATCTCGACTCACAGCGGGTACGCGCCGCCGGCGGAGTGTTGTTGCAGCTGATGCCAGGGGCGCCGGCCAGTCTGATCCCAGAGATGGAAGCCCGTTTGGCCAAAGTGGAAGAATTTAGCCCGATGTTGGCTGGTGGCGGCGGCTTGCGGGAGCTGTTGCAAATCTGCCTGGGCGACTTGGATCTGAAAATTGCGCCGGAAATGCGCACCATCCGCTTCTACTGCAAGTGCAATTCCGACCGAGTGAAGGGGGCCCTGCGCATGCTGGGGCGGGACGAGTTGCTCGATATGATCCACACCGACAAGGGGGCAGAAGCGGTTTGCCAATTCTGCAACGAGGTCTACCGCATCTCGGAAGACGAGCTGCGCTCGATTGTGGCGGAGATGTCGGCCACCCCCTGATGGCACAATGATGGCCAACTACGGGATCCCGATTCTGACACCTCTCGATGTTGTCTGAGCCCCCGGTTGAGTTGGTTGAATTATCGGTTGTTGTCCCCTGCAAAAATGAGGCGGATAACCTGGAACACCTGTTTGAGCGTCTGCGGCAGACCTTGGATCCTTTAGGGATCCCCTACGAGATTATCTGCGTCAACGATGGTAGCCAAGACAACACGCTGGAAAAGCTCATTGCCTTCCATCGTCGGGATCCCCGTATCAAAGTGGTGAACCTTTCCCGTTGCTATGGCAAGGAGATCGCCCTTACTGCCGGCCTCGATCACGCCTCTGGCAACGCTGTCGTTCCCATCGATGCCGACTTGCAAGATCCGCCGGAGCTGATCCCGGAGATGCTGCAGCAGTGGCGGCAGGGCTATCAGGTGGTTTATGCGGTGCGCCGCAGCCGCCGCGGGGAGAGCTGGCTAAAACGCTTTACAGCCAACGGCTTCTATTGGTTGATTGATCAACTCAGCCAGGTGCGGATCCCGCGCAATACGGGGGATTTTCGACTGCTGGATCGGCAGGTGGTGGAGGCAGTTAAACAGCTGCGAGAGCGCACCCGCTTTATGAAAGGGATCTTTGCCTGGGTGGGCTACCGGCAAACGGCCATTTTTTACGATCGCGCCCCCCGCTTTCGCGGCAAAACCCAGTGGAACTACTGGCGGCTGTGGAACCTAGCCATAGAAGGCATCACCTCTTTTAGCTCTTGGCCGTTGCGGGTGTGGAGCTACATAGGGTTGGCGATCTCGGTTCCAGCCTTTTTGTATGGCCTTTTTCTCATCATCCGCACCTTGCTCTTTGGCTCCGATGTACCTGGCTATGCCTCTTTAGCGGTGATGATCTTGTTTTTGGGCGGGATCCAGCTGATCAGCTTGGGCGTGATTGGCGAGTA
This sequence comes from Synechococcus sp. R50.1, assembly GCF_047462115.1. Lineage (NCBI taxonomy): Bacteria > Bacillati > Cyanobacteriota > Cyanophyceae > Synechococcales > Synechococcaceae > Synechococcus > Synechococcus sp. R50.1. Next base: position 26,325 of record NZ_JANSIN010000002.1, read on the forward strand.
TTTAGGCCGCGTTTTTGAAGAAGTGAAAGGCCGCCCCCTCTACCTGGTCGATGGCACCTTTGGGTTTGAGACCCCACGACCTTCCCCTGCCCTAGATTCAGTACCTACGCAAAAGCTAGGATGAAAAGTCATCTTTCAGAGTTTTGGATCCCGAGGCAACATAACTTTGGTACTCGCGTATAAAGATATCTTTCATCTCTTCTGGAGATAGCTGGATCCCTTGGATTTTGGCGCGGGCGATGGCCTTCATCAGCTCGATATAGGCCAGGCCCAGAGAGAGAGTGAGGGTGGCTGCCGTAGTGGATTGGATAGCGCTGCCTACAATCCCCGGGCCGGGAATCATCTTCAGCAAGTTGGACACAATCGTTCGCCCGATTGCTGTTGTAATTGTAGTGCCTGCCAAAGCGGCTATCAAAGAGTAGTAAAAAGAAGGGGAAGCCTCGAAGCCAAAAATAAAGCTGATATTGGCAATCATGCCTGCTTGGGCTGTAACCAACAGAGGGGCATCTGCAAAGGGAAGGGGTACTGCCCCGATAAACGCTGCACTGGCCACATAGCCTGATACGTACTTAAAGGCAGCCTCGGCTTTGAGATCCACCCGCAGCAATTGCTGGCGGATAAAGGCAAGGCGAGCCACTTCCGGCAAAAGCTCTAGCGTGCAGCCAATCAGGTGCTCCAGCCCGTGGGCAGGAATGGTAATTTGCCGGTTAATCGCCTTGTTGCGGGCCAAAACGGGAACAATGTAGCGGACAGGCAAATTTTGATGCTGCAAATACCGGAAAAACTCGCTCTCTTCAGGATTGGGATATTCCAAGCATTGGGTTAAGACCAAGATGACGGGAACGTCTTTGAGTTCCAACTCCTTTAGCCATTTGCGTTCAACTTCCTCCAACCGCTTCAGTTCGTGGTGGAGGCAGTACCAAACAACATGGATGTGATGTTCAGGATCCTTAAAGCGCAGCTCCTCGATAAGCTGGGAAACCTCCAGGCGAACTTGCTGATTCTGTTCACCGTCTAGTTCCATGCCAGGTGTATCGTAGATGGTGATTGGGCAACCTGGCTTGGAATACTGACGAATGTGGCGGGTGACGGGGCTGCCAACACCGGTACGGGCCAGCTCATCTCTAAACACTGCATTGACCAAGGTGCTCTTGCCCACCCCGCTTTTGCCAATGACCAGGATGTTGCAGTGGCCCAACTCTGTCTGCGCCTCTAGGAGGTCCTTCTGTAGTATCTGAGACACCGAATTCCAGAAAGACTTAAAGGCTTCTGGCTTCTCGAGAGATTCAGAAGCTTCTGGGATGCCTCGGGCACGGTCAACAATTTGGCGGGTTAGGTCAGTCAGTTTCTCTAAGAAGGATGGGCTTTTCTGAGACATGCTTCTTGCTTCTTCCCCTAAGGCCGATAGCCCCACAAAGGTAGTTCAGGGCGGATCCTACTGCCAAGTTTCTTCCGATACCGGAGACTGACCTAGCCAAGAGCCAATCTGTCCGCGCCCTGATCCCGCTCAGCGGGATCCGCAACAACGGGTTTATTGAGAGTTATTCACAAGAGTCATTTTCTGCACTATGCTAGATTTGGAGGCAAACACCCAGGGATCCCAGGCCCGTTGTGGCGGGCGCTCTAGGATTCACAGCTCCTTTTAACTTGTGCTGGAGAGTTTTATGTCCGAAACTTCAACCCTGCGCCAGTCTTTCAACAGCGTGCGCGACAATCCTGTCTTGCTTGGCACTGAGATAACCCAGCCGGTTTGCGAGGGGATGAACGCCCTGCTGGCCAGCTTCCAGGGGCTGTACTTGCAGTACCAGAAGCATCACTTCGTGGTAGAAGGCACTGAGTTCTATCCGCTGCACCAACTCTTCAAAGATCACTACGAGCAGGCGAGGGAGCATGTCCACGACCTGGGAGAACGCCTAGAAGGGCTGGGAGGTGTGCCGGTAGCCAGCTTTGCCACCTTGGCCCAGCTTTGCTGCTTTACCCCTGAGCCGGATGGAGCTTTTGGGGCGCGGCAAATGTTAATGAACGACCTGGCGGCAGAGCAGGCCATCATCGATCTGCTGCGGCGACAGGCAGCCCAGGCGGAGAGCCTTGGGGATCGGGCCACTCGCTACCTCTACGAGCAAATCCTGTTGAAAACAGAGGATCGCGCTTTCCATCTCCATCACTTCCTGGCCAACGATAGCCTGGTGTTTGGCTTGATGAACGGCAGAGTCTAGCCAGAGGGTCTACAGGTGGGCTTGAGCCTGCCTAGCTTCCGGCCTCTGGCTTTTTTTTGAAAGGCTATTGAGAATTTGTTTCATCTCTTCACTATTCTTTACTCTGAGGTGCTGATCCCGGCCATGAACCCCGTCTTTCTGGACTCTGAGCGCGGCTATCTCTTGAACATTCCTCTGGGCGAGCGCTGGCGCGTTGGTCGGCGGCTGATGGAATTGGGGATCCCGGCGATTTGTACAGGAGATGGTCGTCTGCGGGTGGAGGCGAGTACTCCATTGGCTGTTCTACAGGTGCGCAGTGTGATCCGTCAGCACACAGCGCGGCGACAGGAGTTATTGGATGGCCTAGAGGTTTGTTGGCAGCTCAACACAGAGGCTGGGGGTCAAGATGAGCAAGTTCCCTAAGCAAGGAATCCCGTTTGAGTCGGAGGGCCAGTTTTTGGGATTTCTTCCCGATAAGGATGGCAAGCTCAAGTACCTGCGTTGGCAGGCTGGGGCTGACATTTTTTCCGGCAAGATCCCCAAGTCTCTGCGCTCTGCCCTCTACCGCACCCTCAAACCTGGAGACACCGTGCAGATCTGTGGGGAGCGGGAGGTGGATCCGCACAAAGGGCGAGAGAAGTGGGTGCTTTACCGGGTGGTTCCCCTCGGAGAGAGGGCGGGGGGTTTGTCTTCGGCTTCTGGGGCTGAGGCAGCTTCCGAACCGGTTGCTCCAAACATCACAGATATCAAAGGAGATATCAAAGGTACAGACATCAAAGGTAAGGTGCTGGTCTGCCAGAAATCCGACTGTTATCGGCGTGGGGCCGGAGCGGTGATGCAAGCCCTGAACGCCCACTTGGCCGCCTACTCTGGTTCGATTTGCGTGCAGGGGGTGGGCTGCATGAAAGATTGCAAACGGGGCCCCCATGTGGTGTTTATGCCCGACAAGGCTCGTTATAGCGGCGTTTCCCCCCAGGGGATCCCGGCTTTGTTGGAGCGGCATTTTCCGCTTTCCTCGCCGCAACCCCAAGAGGTTGAAGCAGCAGCTTCTTCCTAACGCCCATGGGATCCCCACCGGCGAACAGCTCTGTGAGGTAGGCACAAAATCAAAGGGTGCAGCAGGAGTTTTCCGGCAAACCTAGGCGGAGCGAGATCCGGATTGCCGGGTGGTACAAAGGATCCCTCCTGTGTGATGCTACAGACAGAGGCAGGCTAGGGGAGGGAACAAACCTTGCGGGTGGGGATCATCGGCACCGGCTACGCAGCTCGCTCACGGGCCGAGGCCTTGCGCAAAGATGGGCAAGTGCAGATTGTCGCTGTTGCCGGTCGAGCTCCCGACCGGAGCGATGCTTTTGCCGCCGAGTTGGGGGCCGTCGCCTATTCGGACTGGTCTTCTCTGTTGGGCGAGCAGCGGCTGGATCTGGTTTTTGTCAGCACCATCAATCGGGATCATGCCGCCATTGCCCGTGCTGCTCTGGAGGCAGGGATCCACACCGTCGTGGAATATCCCCTCGCCCTCAGCGCTGCCGAAGCGCGTTCCTTGGTGCAATTGGCAGCCGAGCGGCAAGTGCTGCTGCACGTCGAACACATCGAGCTAATTAGCGGCGTTCACCGGTTGCTGAAACAAGAGCTGGAAGGGTTGGGCAAGCTGTTTGCCGTTCGCTACATCACTCTCACCGCCACCCACCCCGCCCCCGATCGCTGGACCTATCGGCCTGAGTTGTTTGGCTTCCCCCTCATGGGGGCCGTTTCTCGCATCCACCGCTTGGTGGACTTGTTGGGCAGGGTAGAACGGGTGAGCTGCCAACTGCGCTACGACGGGCCGGATCTGCCCCACCGCTACAGCAGTTGCTACTGCACAGCCCAGCTGAGTTTTGCCAGTGGGTTGCTGGCGGTGTTGACCTATGGCAAGGGGGATTCCCTGTGGTGCTCGCAGCGGCTACTGGAGTTCCACGGTCAACGGGGGGGCCTATTGATCAACGGCGAAGAGGCAACGTTGCTGCGGCCCGGCAGCGCCCACCCTCTAGAGACGGGATCCCGCCACGGCCTCTTCGAGCAAGACACCCGCATGGTGCTGGATCACCTGCGCCACGGCAGACCCCTCTACATCAATACCGAAAACATGCTCCACGCCCTGGCAGTGGCCGAGGCAGCCGAGCGATCTGCCCAAACCCAGCAGGTGGTTCCCGTTCAGGATTGATCCCAGAGTCAAGACCCAATTAACCAACGGCTCCAGCCCCCGCAAACACGCTGCCGATGCGGCGCATCGCCTCTTCCACGTTGGCGCGGCTGTTGAAAGCTGACAGGCGCAGATAGCCCTCTCCGGCGCTGCCGAAGCCAGAGCCGGGGGTACCCACCACATGGCAGGTGTGCAACAGCTTGTCGAAAAACTCCCAACTGCTCAGCCCAGCGGGTGTTTTCACCCAGACGTAGGGGGCATTCACACCGCCATAGACTTGGATCCCCACCTCGGCCAATTGCTCGCGAATGATGCGGGCATTTTCCAGGTAAAACTGCACCAGACCTCGCACCTGCGCCTGCCCCGCTTCGGAATAAACTGCCTCTGCCCCTCGTTGCACAATGTAGGACACCCCGTTGAACTTGGTGGATTGGCGGCGATACCACAAGCTCCACAGATCCACCCAGGATCCATCGGCAGCTTGCCCCCGCACAGACTTGGGCACTACCGTAAAGGCGCAGCGGGTGCCGGTAAACCCAGCGGTTTTGGAAAAGGAGCGGAACTCAATAGCGCATTCCCGCGCCCCCGGAATCTCGTAGATGGAGTGGGGGATCCCAGGCTCGGTGATGTAAGCTTCGTAGGCGGCGTCGAACAGGATCAAGGAGTTGTGGGCACGGGCATAGTCCACCCAGTTCTGCAGATGCTCCCGCGTGGCCACTGCACCTGTGGGGTTATTGGGGAAGCAGAGGTAGATCACATCCACCTTTTGGCTGGGCAGGCTGGCGGTGAAGTGATTTTCGGCGGTGATGGGCAGATAGACTAGGCCCTCATATTCGCCGCGTTCGTTGGCTGGCCCTGTATGGCCCGCCATCACGTTGGTGTCCACATAAACCGGATAGACGGGATCCGTGATGGCAATGGTGTTGTCGTGGCCGAGGATATCCAGGATGTTGCCGCAGTCGCACTTGGAGCCATCGGAGACGAAGATCTCGGAAGCATCGATATCGCAGTTGCGAGCTTGGAAGTCGTGCTGGGCAATGGCCTGGCGCAGCCACTCATAGCCTTGTTCTGGCCCATAGCCGCGGAAGGTGGCCCGTTCCCCCATCTCTTCCACCGCCCGGATCATGGCTGTCCGACAGGCTTCCGGCAGCGGCTCGGTGACATCGCCAATCCCCATTTTGATGATCTGAGCTTCGGGATGGGCGGCGGCAAAGGATTGTACCCGTCGGGCAATTTCAGGGAAAAGATAGCCGGCTTTGAGCTTAAGGAAATGGTCGTTGATCCTGGCCATGGAGATTTGCCGAAGAGGAGTTGACATTCCCCCCTAAAAGCAGGGGATTCTTTCAAGCGCTCCGCGCCGCCAGAGGCGAACAGCGCTATGGGCATGGAGCTCATTCTCTGAGGTGTTGGGGAACCAGCGCAGGAGGCCGGTGGGTTTGAGCCACAGACCTTTCTTGCGCACCACGCGCCAAAAGGCGACGAGGGCTCTGAAATACAATTCTCCAGAGGCCAAAGCCAACTGGTGCAACTGTGGGAAAGTCGCTGACTTCAGCTCCGGACGCAATACACTGACTTTCACCAGTGCCTCGAGAAAGATCATAGCGCTCTGTGCCACCAGAGGCGTTCGCGAAAGCATCGCGTAGCGATAAAGCAAAAGCCGCCCTACTGGCTTGCTAAGGCCTACGGCCCGCCAAGGCGAACCGCGTAGCGGTAAGTCGGGGCTTGTTCGTTTTAGCAGCGCGGAGCGCCGAACCCGGTTTTCCTGGTCAGCCGGCTTGGCGTTGCTGCTGCAGCTCGGCAAAGGCCCGACAGAAGTCTTCCTGTTGGATGACCAGGGTTTTGGCATCCACCGACTCTGAGGTGGCCCGGTGGCGACGAATGGCAGCGATGGCGGCGCGGTTGCTGAGCAGGGCGAGGTCGGCACCACTCCAACCTTCGGTTTGCTCAGCCCACCCTTGCAAATCCACATCGGGCCCCAGGGGACGCTTGCGGTTGTGAACCGCCAAAATTTCCCGTCTCCCGTTGCGATCTGGCAGCTCCACGCTCAAGTGCAGCTCCAACCTGCCGGCCCGGGTGAGGGCGGGATCCAAACTGGCCTTGCGGTTGGTGGCGGCCACCACCAATACCCCTTGGCTGGGGCGGATCCCGTCCAGCTCTGCCAGCAGTTGCCCCAGAACGCGGTCGCTGACCCCACTATCCCCGGAGTAGCTGCCTCGCGCCGGGGCCAGGGTATCGATCTCGTCGATGAAAATCACGCAGGGGGCACACTGCCGAGCACGGGCAAACAGCTCCCGCACCGCCTGCTCGGAGGATCCCACCCATTTGCTGAGCAGCTCCGGGCCGGAGACGGCGATGAAGTTGGCCTTAGCCTGGGAAGCGATGGCTTTGGCCAACAGGGTTTTGCCGGTGCCGGGCGGCCCGCTCAGGAGGATCCCCTTGGGTGCTTGGGCCTGAGCCTGCTCGTACAACTCAGGGTGAAGCAGGGATCCCTCGATGGCCTCTTGCAAAATCTGCTTGGCGTGATCCAAACCGCCAATTTGATCCCAGCTCACCTGTGGGGATTCGATCTCCACCGAGCGCAGCACCGCCGGCTTCACCTGTTGCAGAGCCTGTTGAAAATCTGCCGCCGAGACCGTCAACGAGTCGGGGATGGGGGATCCCAAATCGGGCACCTGCCGCCGCAAAGCCGCATAGGCTGCCGCCTGACACAACCCCCGCAGATCTGCCCCCACAAAGCCCAAGGTCTGATCCGCCAAGCTGTCCAGATCCACATCCTCCGCCAAGGGCATGTCGCGGGTGTGGATGGCCAAGATCTCCCGCCGCCCCTCCCGATCCGGCACCTTGAAGATCACCTCCCGGTCAAAGCGCCCCGGTCGCCGCAGAGCCGGATCCAAAGCCTCGGGCCGATTGGTGGCTGCCAGCACCACGATCCCTTTTTGGGCCACAAATCCATCCATCAGCCCCAGCATTTGGGCCACCAGGCGTTTTTCCACTTCCCCCTCGACGGTGGCGCGGTTGGGCACCAAGGCATCGATTTCGTCAATAAAAACCAGACAGGGAGCCGATTTGGCCGCCTTTTCAAAAAGCTGTCGCAGGCGCGCCTCCGCCTCGCCGTAATACTTGCCGATCAGCTCCGGGCCGACAATGGCGATGTAGTTCACCCCCAGGCTCTCGGCCAGGGCGCGGGCCGTCAGGGTTTTGCCGGTGCCGGGGGGGCCTACCAACAACACGCCGCGGGGCGGATCCAACCCCAGCTTGGCCAGCAGATCGGGCCGCTTGAGGGGAAGCTCTACCATCTCCCGCAGGATTTGCAACTGTTCTTTCAGCCCACCCACATCCTTGAGACGTGGCCCAGCCCAAGACTCTGCGCGGTCGGCAGAAGTTGATGGCGAGTCGGGCACAGCAGCCTGGGATGGTTCCTGAAAGCGGGTTGCAGACACCACTCGGGGCTCGCTGCTCCAGGGGGGATCCCCCGTTTGGGCATGGCTGCGGCGGCGAGGGATGGAGCCGGAAGGGGGGATAGAACTGCTCAGGGGACGGGTTTGGATGCGGACTTCGGTTCGCAGTTCTCCACTTTGTTTTTTCTCATCCAGCTTTTGAGCCAGCTCGATCAACTGCTCAATGCCCTGTACAAAGTCGCTTAAATTGGCCATAGCCGGGATTTTCCATCCACACACGTTATCTGAAATTGACCCGCCAGAGGTGCTAACTCATCCCCTGCCTGGCCAGCTCAGGTGAGGAGAGTTCCACGGCCAGATGCCCAGTATGATACCCTTCACTGCGGCTGCTGTCGGCGTTGGGCCAGGAGAATCTGCTCTCGGATCCAGCCCAGCCAGGGCTCCAGCCCGACGCCCGTCTTGGCAGAAAGACAAAAAATCGGCACAGAAGGGTTGATCTCGCGGATGTTGGCCTGGATCCGCTCCAAATCCACCTCTAAGACAGGAACCAGATCCACCTTGGTGATCAGTAGACAATCCGCCTCTCGAAACATAATCGGGTACTTGAGAGGCTTGTCTTCCCCTTCTGTGACGCTGAGCAGGGCTACCTTGGCGTGTTCCCCCACCTCAAACTCCGCCGGGCAGACCAAGTTGCCGACATTTTCCACCAGCAGCAAATCCAGTTGCTGCGGATCCAGTAGCGCTTCCAATTGCCGCAAGCCCCCGGCCACCATGGCCGCATCCAAATGACAGGCCCGCCCTGTGTTGATGGCGATCACCGGGATCCCGTAGCGACGCAGCCGCTCCGCGTCCAGTTGGGTCGTCATGTCCCCCTCGATCACCGCCAGGCGCAGCGAGTCAGCCAGAGCGGCCACGGTTTTCTCCAGCAAAGAGGTCTTACCCGCCCCCGGCGCGCTCATGAGGTTCAGACAGGTCACCCCCCAGGCATCAAAGTGCTCCCGGTTGTGGTCGGCCTGGTGTTGATTGGCGTGGAGCAGGTTAATCCCCAGATCCAAGACTTGGTGCATAGCACAACCCGCGTTGCAGTTGAGGAGAAACAGCTCTAGCTGCGGAAAGGGCTGGATTCGGCCACCGTAGGGGTGGGAGAAGGGCCGACGGAGAGTTTACGCACCTCGGAGCAGAAAGAAGCCATGCTGAAGCCACCGAACCGCTTGACAGTGCTGGCCCGCAGGCGCAAGTTGGGGCTGGCAAACCAAATGCGCTCTTCCGACTCAGTCATCTCATACTGGGTGTAAAGGGTAAGGGCGCCATCGGATCCCATGACATAGGTACCGGCCACCGGCACTTTCTCGGCGTAGCCCTGATCCCGCAGCAACTGCCCGCGCATGGGATCGGTCTCATCGGGGATAGGTACCAGCACCACATCTCCCTTGTACTCTTCGTTATCCCACTCCTGCTCGCCATCCCACTGCACCCGCGCTGCTCCCACAGCTCGTCGGGGATCCACCTTGAACAACTCGCAAACCCGTATGACTGCCGGATCGGTTGCCGAAAGCGTTGCAATTTGGACTCTCGACCTCCCCCCCTCAGAGCGGCGAAAAGCCAAATGATGGCTGGTGCGCTGGCACATCCACTCCCCGGCACTGAGGGCAAAAAACTCCATTACGGTCATCATGGCCGACGCGGATCCTCATCGATGGAACAGGGTTCGCCGATCTTAGCTTGCACGGCAACCCTCAATCTTGCCGATCTTGCCGACTTTGGTGCTCGCGCCAAAACTGTTCTGCAAAAGCCACCGTTGGGTGGAGAGGGGCACGGGGTTTGCTGCGCAGGGGCATGTTGGCTTCTTCAGGGGTGCGGTTGCCCTTGCGTTGATTGCAGCGTTCGCAAGCCGTCACCACATTGTCCCAACTGTGGGATCCCCCTTTGGAGAGGGGCACGACATGATCCAAGGTCAAATTGTGGGTGGTGCCACAATACTGGCAGGTGTGGTGATCCCGCCGCAAAACCTCCCGCCGATTCACAGGGGGCACGCGCCAAGCGCGCTCTTTGCCCTTGATGGTCAGGCGAATATGTTCGGGCACTTCAATGACCTGGCTGGGGGAGCGCACCTTCCACACCGGCACATTCATCATCGAGAGCGGTTCGGCTTTGCCTGTTAGCAGCAGCACGATTGCCCGCTTGATATTGACCCGGCTGATGGGCAAATAGTTTTGGGAAAAGACAACGATCGACTGTTCCAGAAGGTGGGTAGCGGCAGTCATGGCTCAGCTCTTCCTTTTGCCGCCATTCTCCTGAGGAATCTTGCGAATGGCAAGCTTTTCCCCACCGCCATCGACACCGGCAGAGCTCGGACATTCAAGAGTTTCTTACGATCGCCAGCCAGACAGATGGGCTAGTATCCGGGTGATGGTTGGATCCGGTACCGCCCATGACCTACCCGCTGCACGTCGCCCTGGTTTGGCACCAACACCAACCCCTCTACAAAAGTCCGGTGGCGGGTAAATATCGCATGCCTTGGGTGCGCCTACACGGGATCAAAGATTACCTGGACTTGGTCTTGCTGCTGGAGCGCTATCCCCGCTTGCACCAAACGATTAACCTGGTGCCCTCCCTGATTCTACAAATCGAAGAGTATGTGGCCGGCTCGGCTTTTGATCCTTACCTGGAACTGACCCTATCCCCTGTCGAAAAGCTCGGCCCCGATCAACTGCGCTTTGTGGTCGAGCGTTTTTTCGACAGCCACTACCCCACCATGATCGAGCCCTACCCCCGTTACCGGCAGCTCTACAACCAACGGGAATCTCAGGGGGTGAACTGGTGTCTGCAGTACTGGACTCCGCAGGACTTCAGCGATCTGCTGGCCTGGCACAACCTGTCTTGGTTTGATCCCCTCTTTCAGGAGGATCCTGAGATTGAGGGCTGGATTAAGATGGGATCCGGTTTTACCCTGGCGGATCGGCAGCGGATCTACGCCAAGCAACAACAGATCCTCGGCGCTATCCTGCCCCAACACGCCAAACTGCAGAGCAACGGCCAACTGGAGCTGACCACCAGCCCCTATACCCACCCCATCTTGCCCCTGTTGGTGAGCGAGCGCTCGGCGCGGGTGGCTCGGCCAGGGTTGCCTTTGCCTCGCTACCCCTTTCACTGGGAGCAGGATGTCCACAGCCAACTGGAGCGGGCTAAGCAGATCTATCGGGAGCGCTTTGGCCGCGAGCCGCGGGGCCTGTGGCCTTCGGAGCAATCGGTGAGCCCTGCCATTGTGCCGATTGTGCAAAAACAGGGCTTTGAGTGGATCATCTCCGACGAAGGGGTTTTGGGGTGGAGCCTGGGTCAACCGTTTCACCGCGATGGGCAGGGCCACATTCTGGAGCCGGAGAAGCTCTACCGCCCCTACCGCCTGGAAACCGAGCGGGGGGATCTGGCCATCGTCTTTCGGGATCACCGCCTTTCGGATTTGATTGGCTTCAGCTACAGCGCCATGCCCGCCGATGCTGCCGCCAAAGATCTCATCGGCCATCTGGAGAGCATCCGCAACCGCCTGCCCCAGGAGCAGCCCTGGCTGGTGACCATCGCTCTGGATGGGGAAAACTGCTGGGAGTACTACCCCCAAGATGGCCGGCCCTTCTTGGAAAACCTCTATACCCGCCTCAGCCAGCACCCGGCGCTGCGCTTGGTGACGGTCTCCGAGTTTCTGGATCAGTTTCCTCCCACTGAGTTTTTGCCGGCAGAGCAGCTGCACAGTGGCTCCTGGATCGAGGCGGACTTCACCACCTGGATTGGGGATCCCGTCAAAAACCGCGCTTGGGAGCTCTTGGCTCAGGCCCGCCAGGTGATTCAGGATCATCCCCGCGCCAATCCCCAAGCCTGGGAAGCCCTCTGGGCCGCCGAGGGATCCGATTGGTTCTGGTGGTTTGGGGCAGGCCACTCCTCCGCCCATGATGCCGTTTTCGACCAGTTGTTTCGGGAGCACCTGCAGGCGCTCTACACTGCTTTGGGAGAGGCGGTGCCGACCGTGCTGCAATTTCCCCTGGAGGATCATGACGGCCTAGGGGATCGCCTGCCGCAGGGGTTTATCCACCCGGCCATCAACGGTCGTCCGGCAGAACGGGAGTGGAGCCAAGCCGGGCGGGTGGAGATTGGAGCGGCCCGAGGCACCATGCACCGCAACAGCATTGTTCGTCGCCTCTGGTACGGGTTCGATCACTTCAACCTCTATCTGCGGCTGGATTTTAACTCGGTGGTGCAGCGGCCCAGGCAATTGCTGGTGCTGTGGTTCTATCCCAACCGCGTCACCGTCAACAGCCCCATTCCCCTGCAGGGATTGCCGGCAGAAGCCCCTCTCAACTACCACTACCGCCACCTGTTGCGGTTGTCACTGCCGCCTCCCGGCACCGGCCAGCATCCGGCAGAGGTGCAAGCCCAGCTCTTGCAGGCAGGGGAGTACCACACCTGGCACGCCATCGGCCATCAAGTGAAGGCGGTGGTGGATGCCTGTTTGGAGGTGGCCATCCCCTGGAGCAATTTGGGCGCCCAGCCGGGTCAGGAGCTGCAATTTGTCATCCTGGCCGCGGATGGCGAGACCTTTCAGGAAGGGATCCCGCCCAAGGCCACCATTGCCCTGCGCAGACCCTGAGAGTGATGACCAGCAGAGCTTCAAGTTATGTCGCGCGATCTCTATCCCCCCATCGAGCCCTACGATCAAGGCTTTCTGGCGGTTTCCTCCCTCCACACCCTGTACTACGAGCAGTGCGGCAACCCGGCAGGCAAGCCGGTGGTGTTTTTGCACGGGGGGCCTGGAGGCGGGATCGATCCCATCTACCGGCAGTATTTCGATCCCAGCCGCTGGCGGGTGGTGCTGTTCGATCAGCGGGGCTGCGGGAAAAGTCGCCCCTATGCCGAGCTGCGGGAGAACACCACCTGGGATCTGGTGGCGGATATCGAGAAGTTGCGCCAGCATCTGGGCATTGATCGCTGGTTTGTGTTCGGGGGCAGCTGGGGCAGTGCCCTTGCCCTGGCCTATGGGCAAACCCACCCCCAATCCTGCCTAGGGTTTGTCTTGCGGGGCATTTTTCTCTTGCGCCCTTTTGAGCTCCGCTGGTTTTACCAGTCGGGGGCCGGCTACTTTTTCCCCGACGCTTGGGAACATTACCTGGAGCCGATCCCTCCCGAAGAGCGGGATGACCTGCTGGCAGCCTACCACCGCCGCCTAAACGACCCAGATCCCCAGGTACGGCTGAGGGCAGCTCGCGCCTGGTCCGTCTGGGAGGCCAGCACCAGCAAGTTGATCCCCAGCCCAGAGCTCATCGAGCGCTTTGGTCGAGGAGAGTTTGCCGAGGCCTTTGCCCGCATTGAGTGCCATTACTTTGTCCACGGCGGTTTTTTGGATCCCGAGGATCAGCTCCTCAGGGGGGTGGGACGGCTGCGGCATCTGCCGGCGGTGATCGTCCAGGGACGTTACGACGTGGTGTGCCCTCCCATTTCTGCCTGGGAACTGCATCAGGCTTGGCCGGAAGCGGAGTTTCGGATGATCCCCGATGCCGGACATTCCATCACCGAACCCGGAATCCGCGCTGCCCTGCTGGAGGCCACCGATCGCTTTGCCAGCCTGTGAGCCCTGTAGCCGGGTGAGCTGAGGGCTGCAAGGGATCCCAAGACTTGAAGAATTGCTACAGGAAGGCCGGCAAAACCTCGGGAGCCAGCCCAGAAGCACGGCCAAGCCTATCGACAGTTGGCGATTTTGGGTTTATCACTGAGGGAGGGGCGGTGCAAGCTGCCCACACCTGGCTGGTGCATCCACCCAAGTGCTTCGCGGATTCAAGCTCATTTCTACTTCACCGTTTCCAGGGTCGAACCATGCAGAAACCAACCCATCTGTTCAAGCTTGCCCTAGCCCTGCCCGCCTCTTTTTTGCTGGCAGATGCAGTTGTGGCCTACCCCTGCGGCTCGGTTGGGGGTGAAGCTTACAATCCCTACAGCTCCACGGTTCAGGTCAGCAGCGACGCCAACAGCTTCGGGGTCCAGTGGTCGCCTGCCTCCTCTGCTGTAGGCAACGGCTTCATTGGAGTTGCCATTGAAACGGTGAACGGCGAGCAGGCTCAGAGCGCCATCAGCCGTCGTCTGTTCGGCCCCGCACCGCAAGTTCAAGGGGTGCAGGTGGTCGGCCTGCTCCAAGACGGCCCTGCTCAACGAGCTGGTTTGGCCCAAGGCGATATCCTGATTGGCGTGGATGGGCAGCGGGTCACCTCCGTGCAGCATGTGCAACAAATCATTCAAAACACCCCGGTGGGCCAATCGGTGCCGATTACCTTCCGTCGCGGCGGGCAGGTGCTGTCAACGGTGGTTGTGGTGGGGGATGGCCGTGTGTTGCGCCCCTTGATGCTGCAGCAGCAGTGAGGCTTGTCGGGATCCCTACCCGGAGACCTCCGTAAATGCCGATGGGAGTTTCAGGATGGGCCGTCTGGGCAGTTTGTGCTCTTAACGGGCTGCTGTTTCTGGCTCTGATCGCCCTTATCCCCATCATTTTGAGCCTGCGCTCGGCTCTTGGGGTTACGGAGCGGGCCATGGCTGATTGGCGAGAAGCAGCTCAGCAGGCTTTGGCTCCCACCCCGGCTGAGTTGCTGCGTCTGCGAGACCGTCTGCGCGAGAGTCGCCGTACCCTTGACCGCTGGCAGCGTCGTTTGCAGTTCTGGCAAGGGATCCGCAGGGTGGCCGTTTGGCTGCGGCGCAGGCTTTGATTGGAGAGGTATGGATAGCAACCGTCCTGTCTCCAACCCCATCCGGTTGCAGGTCATGGCCAACGCTCTGGCGGGGATTGCCGAAGAGATGGGGGCGCGCCTCATCCGCGGTTCATACTCGGCCAACATCAAGGAACGGCGGGATTGCTCCACAGCTCTGTTTGACGCGCAAGGGGCCTGTATTGCCCAGGCGGCCCACATCCCGGTACATCTGGGAGCCCTCTCGGAGGCGGTGCGGGCGGTGGTGGCAGCCGACCCCTGCCCCGGAGATGTGTTTGTCCTTAACGATCCCTACCAGGGGGGATCCCATCTGCCGGACGTCACGGTGGTCGCAGCCATTCCCGGCTGGCGGGATCCCGACCGGATTTGCGCCTATGCTGTGAACCGTGCTCATCACGCTGATATTGGAGGGATGCGCCCTGGCTCCATGCCCGCCGACTCCACAGAACTTTGGCAAGAGGGGCTGGTGATCCCGCCGGTACGGCTGGCTGGGCTCTCTCTAGAAGGAGAGTTGTACTGGCAGGAGGATCTGCTGCGCCTAATCCTGGCCAATGTGCGCAATGCCGAGCAGCGGCGGGGGGATCTGCAGGCCCAGGTGGGGGCCAGCGCAGTGGGGATGAGCCGGTTTCGGGAGTTGCTGGCCCGCTTTGGAGAAGAGGAAGCTTGGCAGTTGATCGCGGGGGTGATCGAATACAGCCGCCGGCGGATGCGGGCGCAAATTCAGGCTCTGCCCGATGGGATCTACACGGCTGAGGATTGGTTGGAGGGCTACGGGGATCCGCCCGCGCCCCTTGAGATTCGGGTGCAGGTGGAGGTCAGGGGCGAGAAGCTGCGGGTGGACTTCACCGGTACCGCTCCGGCCATGGCGGGAAACCTGAATGCGCCGCTGGCCGTCACCCGCTCGGCAGTGTTGTTTGCCCTGCGTTGTCTGTTGGATCCCACGGCCCCCAGCAATGTCGGCCTGGAGGATCCCATCGAGATCGTGGCGCCGCCCGGCTGCTTGGTGAATGCCCAGTTTCCGGCAGCAGTGGTGGCGGGCAATGTGGAAACCTCGCAGCGAATTGCCGATGTGGTGTTCAAAGCTCTGGCTCCCGTGGCCGGATTGCGGAGCATCGCTCAGGGGCAGGGCACCATGAACAACTGTGTGCTGGGCAACCGCCACTTCACCTACTACGAAACCCTGGGAGGTGGTCAGGGGGCCAGCCGGCAACGACCGGGTTTGGACGGAGTGCATGTGGGCATGAGCAATACCCTCAACACCCCCATCGAGGCTCTGGAGCTGGAGTATCCCCTGCGGGTACTGCGCTACGAGCTACGCCAGGATTCCGGCGGCCATGGCCAACAGCGGGGCGGCTGGGGGCTAATCCGCTCCATCCAGACTTTGCAGGATTGCACCCTCTCCCTGCTCACCGAGCGGCGCCACTATGCCCCCCAAGGAGAAC
This sequence comes from Synechococcus sp. R50.1, assembly GCF_047462115.1. NCBI lineage: Bacteria > Bacillati > Cyanobacteriota > Cyanophyceae > Synechococcales > Synechococcaceae > Synechococcus > Synechococcus sp. R50.1. Next base: position 42,279 of record NZ_JANSIN010000002.1, read on the forward strand.
AGGGAGGCGGGCCAGGCCAAGTGGGGATCAACCTCCTCAACGGGGATCCCTTGCCTGGCAAAATCAGCCGCTCCCTAAAAGCCGGCGACGTGATCACCCTCTACACGCCGGGCGGCGGGGCTTGGGGCTCAAACAAGGATGAGCAGGCTCCCGAACCCAGGTAGCGCAGGTGGTCAAGAAACAACTGCTCGCAGCGGCGAAGCACCTCATCGCGGCTGGCGAAGTGCTCCAGCCTTTGCACTTCTTGACCTTTCTCAAACAAAATTAGGGTTGGCAAAGAGCGCACCCGATAGCGGCGCGGCAGCCAAAAATTGTCGTCTACATTCACCCGCAGTACTTTGACCGCCCCTCCCCACTCGGCTACGAGACGGTCGGTAATCGGCTGAATGAAGCGACACAGGCCACACCAAGGGGCGCCGAAATCCACCAAAACCAACCCATCACTTGTCAAAAGTTCTTGATTAAAAGCATCTAAAGCAACTTGCAAGGCCATCACTCCCAAACTAAAGAAGTTCTTTGGGATCATGCTACCAGGCAACTTGGCTGGCTGCAGAAACCATTTGGGGATGGAAAGCATAAAGAATCAATACAAAGCTGAATACCCCCAGATAGGCCCAGCGAAAAAACTCTTGGGGGCGCAGTTGCTGTCGCTTCTGCAGAATGGCCAAGCCGGGGATCACGGAGGTGCGCGCCTTGAGATCGCGGAAGGCCTGCCCGTATTTCCGCTCCAGGCGGTGATCCCCGTGCCAAACCGCAAACAGGTGGTAGGCAATGAGCCCAAGCGAGGTCACCGCCATAAAGCTGGAGCCAATCCACAGGGAATGGGCCACACACCAGATCACCTGGCCCACCATTTGGGGATGACGGGTGATACGGATGATCCCGGTTTCAAACAGGTGGATCTCCGGCTTGCGAATGGCGGCGATCTCCAGCAAGTTGAAGGTGGCCGGATACAAAAAGAAAAAAGAGAGGGCAGACAAAAGAGCAACGGTGGTGCGAATGCCTGGGACGGCTTGGAGATCCCAGAGAATCACCCCGTCGTAGCGGTGGTTGAAAAAATAGATGAGCAACAGCGGTGCCAAACTGAGGCTCACCAGAGCAAAGAAGATGCGGTACAGACGGGATCCCAGCCGGCTTTCCCCCCAGGGTCGCAAGTAGGCCAGTCCGCTGTGAGCACAGGCGAATCCCAAGATTAGGGCCAGCATTGTCCAATGGGATCCGTACTGGCCTAGCCTCTGCAGAAAGTCGCTGAAGGGCGTGAACAGCATCTTTTGGATGACTCCTCTTCCGGTGTTGCTGTGGCTTATGCTTAAAAATAAGTTACATTAGGTTCCCCATGCTCAAAACTTTTTTTCGGCGTCTTGTCAGCCTGCTCCTGTCTGTAGCCCTTTTGCTGGGATCAGGGAGTTCAGTTGCTCAGGCTGCCCGTCTCACCGGCAAGTATTACGAAGACAGCATGACCTTGATCCAAACCCTGCGCACCGTCCTTTCCGAAGGGGATCCCCTGATGAACCCGGAAGAGGCGCGAGCGGAAGCCATGCAAGCCATCCAGGAGTTTTCTGGGCGCTACCACGGCCATCGCTACGACAAGCTGCAGTCTTTTACCACTTTGCGCACGGTGTTTAATACGCTGGCCTCCCAGTACCGCACTTCCAACCGGCCTCTCAACCCCGAAAAGGTGGAGCGGGTGCTGATGCAACTGGATCGGGCGGAATTGGCCTTGCGCCGAGAAGGTTGAGCTTTTTTAGATCTCCGAGATCCAAATCACAGGCAAATTTCCCCGCTGCGGCCAGACTGTTCCCAGTCCGCAGAAGCCAGGGTCTTCTCAGGTCTCTTTTTGAATCTGAGAGGAAGGGCGCAGTGCTTTTCTGGAAGTGGAGGAGATTTTTATCTCGATTGAGGATTGGGGAGGTCGTGATGGTCAAAAATCGTTGGGTTTTGCTCTCGCTGCTGCTGATGGTTGGAGCTGTTGCTTCTCATCCCGCTTGGCTCCTGTCTCGCCCAGCCCAAGGACAGGTTGTTGGGGCTGCCGAGGAGGGATCCCCGGGCCCCTTTTTTGCAACGGATGGCCTGGCCCTGCGGGGCTATGACCCGGTGGCCTATTTCATCGACGGCAAGCCCGTCAAGGGATCCCCAGAGTATGAATGGGAGTGGGGAGGGGTAACCTGGAGGTTTGCCAGCGCCGAGAATCGAGAGCGGTTTCGCAACAACCCAGAGCGCTTTGCCCCCCAGTACGGCGGGTTTTGTGCCTGGGCCGTGGCCCACAACTACCTTTACCCGGTGGATCCCTTTGCCTGGAAAATCGTCGATGACAAGCTGTACCTGAACGCCAACCAGCGGGTACAGCGTAACTGGGAGCGCGACATCCCCGGCTTGATCAAGAGGGCAGATGCCAACTGGCCAGCTTTGAGAAGCCGATAGGCCCAAGTCCCTCTGGCCTGGGGTTCAATGGGCGAGGCGCAGGGTTACCTTGATGCCAACCCGGTAGAGTCCACTTTCACAGAGTTCCAGCTCGCCTCCCATTTCTCTCAGGAGCCGCTCGCTTACCCGCCAGGCGGCACAGCCCTCTGTCTGAATGGGCACATGGCATCGCCCCTCAAGGTTCCACTCTAGGCACAAACGTCCCTCTCCTTCTGGGGCGGGATAGAGGTGCAGAGCCATCGAACCATAGCGTAGGGTGCGGATGCCCCAGCGACACACTCCCAGAAGCGCCTGTACCAAGCCGTGGGGATCCGCCCAAACGGTGAGGCTGTCGGGGAGAAGGGGCACCTCAAAGGCCGAGGTGGGTTGTAGGGCCGGCCATTCGTAGCGAATGCCCTGATCCTGGGCCTGTAGGCGAGTTAGGCTGTACACATTCTGCAGGAGGGGGCGTAGTCGGGTCGGTTCCGGTCGCAGAGGTTGGATGGGCAGGTCATGGCGAGCCAGGCGGGTGTATTCCTCAAGCAGCTTGATCAGGCGCTCTACCGCCTCTTTGGCACTTTGCAGGTATTCCCGCTCCTCTTCGGGAGAGTCACATAGATCCGACAACACCAACTGCAGGGATCCCATCTGGCTGCTGAGGGGATTGCGCAGCTCATGGCCGATGCTGACGAGCAACTCTTGTTGAAAGGCTCGCATCACCTCAGAGCGTTCAAAAGCAAACTGCCAATCCACGGCCCCTTGCCCGTCGGCAGGGGCGGCCTGCTGTAAGGGTGGGTCGGGTTTGGCTGTAGGCGAAGGCTCCCTCAAGAAGTGCTCCTGGCGAAGGACAGGGGATCCCATCCGTGCTCAGATCTCTGGGCTCGGAGCTTTAAGTTTTGGACAGTTCCGGCTCCGGCGATACCCCATCTTATGGGATCCTACCCTTTTCTATCCGACGAAGTGGGCGCTGACCACCCGTTCAACCCCGGCCAGATCTCGGTGAACTTGGATCTGCCGATAACAGCCCCTATCTCGCAACTGCTCCGCCACCCAAGGGGCTTGGCCTCGCATCACTTCCACCGCCCAAAAGGAGTTCGGGGCCAGGTAATCCGGTGCTGCTTGAATCAACAGTCGCAAGTGGGCTAGGCCGTCTTCTCCCCCATCCAGAGCTTGTCGCGGCTCGTGCAGTCGCACCTCTGGCATGAGCGAGGCCAGCTCAGCAGAGGGAATGTAGGGAGGGTTGGAAACCAGGCCGCGCAGCTGCCCCCGCCAGGGATCCAAGGGCACAAACCAGGATCCCAGCAGCAACTTCACCCGCTCCTGCAGATGGTGGGCTGCCACATTGTCTGCTGCAATAGCCAAGGCCTCTGGGCTAGAATCCACGGCCAGAAGCCGCAACTGGGGGTGCTGATGGGCCAACGCAATGGCAATCGCCCCGCTGCCTGTACCCAGGTCGGCAAAACAGGATCCCGGCGGCAGAGGATTGGCCTGTAGCCAAAGGGAAGCCTGCTCCACCAGCAGCTCGGTCTCCGGGCGCGGGATCAGCACCGCCGGCGTCACCCGTAAGCTCAAGCCCGCCCACTCAACTTTGCCCAACAGATACTGTAGGGGGATGCGCTCTTCCACCCTTTGCCGCCAAAGGGTCTGCACCTCCTCCAGGGGATCCCCCTCCCCAGCCGGAGCGCGACCCATCAACCGCTCCAATGGCCCCCACCCCAGCCGTTCCCTGAGCAAAATCTCCACTTCCTCAGCAGGGATCCCAGCCGCTTTTGCCGCCCTCAGGGCTTGGGCACGCCACTCTGTTAACCGCTTCACCAGAGCAGACGGGGATCCCATCAGGGGCTTAGGTTAACGCTGAGGCTGGGGACTTGCAGAAGGATTGGCAGGCCGGGCCAGGGATTGGATATACTCCAGCGCCGAGCGAGAGGGGATAAAGGCAATTTTCTGCACATCGGCCTGCGCGTCGGGGGCCAGCATACGCTCTACCACAATGGCCAGCGAGGTCACTTCAATCTGGGTCTTTCCAACTACATCCGGGTTCTGCGCCGCCGCCCGATCCAAAGCCCTCCGCAAATCGTTGCGGTCGAAGAAGAAGGGCACCACCTCATGGCCATCCTGCTCGATGGTCAGCAGCCCCTCTCCGGAGCGGCCATAGAACAGAGGCACACCAATCGCTTCTGCAGGCACATCTTGACCGGTTTCCTTCAGCACCTGCTTGGCTGCTTCCACATCAGAAGCCCGAGGCACCACCTCAAAATACAGGTCACTATTCTTGGCGCGCTCCTCTTCCGATTTTTCGTAGGCATACCCCAGCGAGAGAGGCACCACCCGGGCTTGACTGGCTATCTCGGGGTTGCTGGCTTTCACCTGCTCCAACACTTGCTGGGCTTGGGCTTGATCCAGCCAGAAGGAAACCACTTGGATGGTGCGGCCATCCCGCTCCACATTGGCGACAACGGGGGTGCCGTTCTGAGACACAATGGCAAAAACAGGCACCAGATTTAGCCGTTCCGCCACCTCTTGCCGGCTCATGGGGCCTGCCGCAGCCTGAGCCAGTAGGGCACTCTCCTGAGCCCAAACGGGAGTTACAGCCAAACCCCCCCAAGCTGTTCCGATCAGGATCCCGGCTATGCTGCTCACCTGAGCTGCACGGCGGCAGAGGAATCGCGCAGACGATACTACATTACAGCGCATCATTCTCATCTCAACTCCCGGCATCGCGCCTCGTTCTGGTTGCTATGGGGTCAGATCCCTTAAGTACTAACCAACAGCCTGGGGCAGAGCAGAAGCTGCCCAGATTAAACCTGCTCGACAGGGCCTAGGCTAGCGATGCGGCACACTCTCAGCCTTAGGATCCCGGTTGGCCATCGCTGACAACACCCCGGCACACCTATCTTGAAGAGCGCTCTTGGGCCACCCTAGAAGCCAAGGTTAGAACATCTGCTCGACCTCTGTCGAGGGGCAAAGCCCCTATTTTGGGTGGGGATCCCGCATCACCCAATACTATATACGGAGTCGCATACAACTGATCCACGCTAGATGCAGATCCGCTTGAATCATTGCATACCTGGCTCTTCCTCCAGCACGCTGCTTGTTCTGGCCTTGTTCAGTTCACCGTGCGGAGCTGCCACCGATCCCTGTGGTCAAGGATGGGGTTCTGAGCCGCCGGGCCGGGGGATGGTACATCTCGTCACTGCCCCACACTGCTAACGCGGACGTGGAGGCATAGTGTAGTGATGACAGTTTGATGGGCGTTTTGCAATCGTAGGTCAGGTTGGTCAATTTGTGGGTTTAATTAAGCCAAGCTCACCGAAGTTGAGTCGGTGAAACGGTCAGCATTGTCTGTTAGGAGCATGGCGTTAGTACTCCGCACCGCTGTCGGGAAAAGGCAACCGTTCTCATGACCAAAGCAAGGGAGAGGAAAGGCACCGATCCATCCGCGCTAGCGGGCCGTAGGCCTTTGCCAGAGAAGTCGCGGGATCCCCGCCGCCCTCCACAACCTGCCAAGAACGCCGTCCCGCCTCCAGAGGGGTCAAAGCCGCAAACAGGTTCTGGTCGCCTGCTTCCTGCCCCTAGGGGATCCCTATTGGTTTCCCGTCCTCAACCGCTGCGTCTTGCTCGCCAGAAAGCCATTGCTCGTCTGCGCCAACGGGCTGCCCGGCCTCGCCGCTTGAGACGTTCTCCATCTCTTGGCCAAGTATTGCTCAGGGGACTAAGCTTAAGTCTCATCCTGGGCCTGACGATGGCGGGCCTCTCGCAACTGCTGCAATCGACCACCGCTGGCCGGACAGAACAGTCCACGACGCAGCTTGGGGATCCTCCCCCGTCGGCATTCCCGAGTAACATTCTGCCGGGAGAAGCGATCCCGGCTTTGCAGGAGCGCTTGGCCGGTTTGGCCGACCAACCGGGCTTGACGGCAGGGGCTCTGTTTTGGGAGGTGGAAACTGGCGCCTTTGCTGGGGTTAGGCCGGATCAGGCTTTTCCTGCCGCCAGCGTGATCAAGATCCCCATTCTCTTGGCTTTTTTCCAGGCTGTGGAAACCGGACAGGTGCGGCTGGATGAACAGCTCACTCTGCGGGAAGATCTCAAGGGAGGGGGAGCTGGTGTGTTGCAAACCCGACCCCTCGGATCCCAGGTTTCTGCTTTGGAAGCGGCCACCCTGATGAGCACCCTCAGCGACAACTTCGCCACCAATCTGATCATCGATCGCCTGGGTGGGCAGGAGGCTCTCAACCAAAAATTTCGGCAGTGGGGGCTACAACACACGCAAATTTCATGGTGGCTACCGGATCTGGAAGGCACCAACACCAGCAGCCCGCGCGACATGGTTTGGCTGCTCAGCCAGGTGGAACAGGGGCGCATGCTCAGCCGCCGCAGCCGCGACCGTTTTCTGGACATTCTCTGGCGCACCCAACGGCCCTCCTATTTCCGGCCCAACTTGGGTCAAGAGGTGCGCATTGCCCACAAAACGGGAACCTTGAGCTCCGTGGTGGGGGATGCCGGGATCCTGGATTTACCCAACGGGCGGCGCTATGTGGCGGCGGTGTGGGTGAAGCGAGAAACCCCCAACGACCCCAGAGCTGAAGGGCTGATCGCCAGCCTGTCGCAAGCAGCCTACGAGTTCTGGTCTGCTCCTGGATCCGCCCCGCCATCCCGAACAGACACCGCCGGCAGCCCGCAACCCTGAGTCCCCCACTCCGCAAATCTTTCCATATTGCTACGCAACGCTTACGCGAACGCAGTAGCAGTGCGGAGCACTATTCCAGGCAGAGCGCAAATGCCAGAGTGGAGAAACAGGCGTTGAGGGAAAAAGATGGGGCACCTGGTCAGCATCAACCCCGCCACCGGAGAGGAATTGGCTCGCTACCCCGTTTTCGACGCTGGGCAGATCCAAAGCTGTATCGCCCAAGCCCACGAGCGGTTTCAGAGCTATCGTCGGATCCCGTTTGCTCAGCGATCCGCCTGGCTGAAGCGGGTGGCAGGGATCCTGGAGGAGCGCAAAGCGGAGTTTGGCCGCCTAATCAGCCTGGAGATGGGCAAAACCTTGGCCTCTGCCGTTGCGGAAGTGGAAAAATCCGCTTGGGTTTGTCGCTACTATGCCGAGGAGGCAGAAGGGTTCTTGGCCGAGCGCTCCATATTGCTACGCAACGCTTACGCGAATGCCACCGGTGCGGAGCACTTTGCCAGCCGCAGCGGGATCCGCTACCAGCCGCTGGGGGTGATTTTGGCAGTGATGCCCTGGAACTTTCCCTTTTGGCAGGTGTTTCGCTGTGCAGCCCCGGCCCTGATGGCGGGCAATACCCTTCTGCTCAAACATGCTTCCAACGTGCCCCAATCGGCTTTGACCCTGGAGCGGATCTTTCAGGAGGCGGGATTTCCGCCAGGGGTCTTTCAAACCCTGCTGATCACAGCAGCCCAGGTGGCAGAGGTGGTGGCGGATGAACGGGTGCGGGGGGCCGCCCTCACCGGGAGCGAAGCCGCCGGCTCCAGCCTGGCCCGTTTGGCCGGTCAATATCTGAAAAAAACGGTGTTGGAACTGGGAGGGAGCGATCCCTTCATCGTGCTGCCCAGCGCCGATCTGGAGGCAGCAGTTGCCACAGCGGTCACGGCCCGTCTGATCAACAACGGCCAGTCCTGCATTGCCGCCAAACGATTTATCTTGCACAGGGCTATCGCTGAACCTTTCACGGCTGCCATGACGGAGCGATTTCGCCGGCTCAAGGTAGGGGATCCCTTGGATCCGCAAACGGACGTGGGGCCTCTGGCTACCCCCAGCATCCTGCAAGAGGTGGACGGACAGGTGCAGGCTTTGGTGCAGGCGGGGGCCAAAGTTCACATCGGTGGCTCCCCCTGGGGAGGGAATTTTTACCCGCCCACGATCCTGAGCGACATCCCCCCCGATCATCCGGTGGCCCACCAGGAGGTGTTCGGGCCGGTGGCGCTGCTGTTCACCGTCCCGGATGTGTCGGCAGCCATCGAGCTGGCCAACGGCACGCCCTTTGGCCTGGGCGCCAGCGCCTGGACAACCGATCCAGAGGAACAAGAGCGCCTGCTGGAGGAGCTGGAGGCGGGATCCGTGTTCATCAATGGCATGGTCAAGTCCGACCCGCGCCTTCCCTTCGGCGGCATCAAACGCTCAGGGTATGGACGGGAACTGAGCCGGGAAGGGATCCTGGAATTTGTGAATGTCAAAACCATTTGGGTGAAGTGATGGCGGAGACTGCTCAAAGGGATCCCCAGCCGGCGGCGGATCCCGTGATCAAGCTGGATCAGTTCCTCAAGCTGGCGGGGGTTGCTCCCACCGGTGGGCAGGCCAAGCAGCTCATCCAAGCGGGGCAAGTGCGGGTGAATGGCGAGGTGGAAACCCGGCGGGGACGCAAGCTGCGCTCAGGAGATGAGGTGGCCGTGGGAGGTGGAGTTTGGCGGGTGCACCTGGGTGAGGCCCCGAAGTGAAATCAATGCAATGGGATCAAGAAAAGCATGGCCAAAGCCCCGATTCCCCCTGCCACCGCAAACTGCCACTCCAGCCCCCACAGCAGGCAGGCAACTCCGGCCAGGATCTGGATCCCACCGGTGATCCAGTAGGGGAGACGCGGCGGATCCACCAGGCCGTTGAGCCAGTGGCCCAGCCCCATTTGCCACAGCCAAAACACCCCCAGGTATGGGCTCAAAGCTGCCAAAGGGGTACGCCCGACAAAGGGCAGCACCGAGAGGATCATGCCCTGGGCGATCACCAACGTCCACACCAAACCCACAAAGTAGAGGTGGGCCAGTCCGGCTGTTCGAAACTCCGGCAAGCTAGTCTGCCGCACCATGTAGCCCAAGCCAACCAGGGAAATCACCAACCACAGCCAGTTGATGTTGGCCTCTTGGTGAAACTGGGTGGCGGCGAACCCCATCCCCAGAAGAATGGCCCAAACCAGGTACACCCGCCGACAAATGTTCCAGAAGGGAAGAGGGGATCCCAGGGGTTCCATTTGCATGGCCTTCACCTAATCGACGACGACAATACGGCCCACCATGCTGGGGTGGATCTCGCAGAAATAGTCCTGGATGCCGGCCACTTCGAAAGCCACTGCTTTGCTCTCGTTGCGCCTCAGCCGTCCCGTTCCTTGGAATTGCGCTCCCTCTATGGGAGTAGCCGTGTGGGGGGTGGAATCCAGGTTGGTGAAGGTCACCTTGCCCCCCCGCTTGAGGGTAACCTCCGAGGGCAGGTATTGAAACCCGCGAATGATCACCTCTGCTTCCGCCGTTGCCTCGACAGGATCTCGCCCCGCAACAGAGCTGGCTTGTCGCCACCGATCCACAGCCAAGATAGCCCCCACATTGAGCAGGGATCCCAGTCCACTCAGCAACAGCAGCCGCCGCGTCATCGGCATAGGACTTTCTCCACACAGGTTTAGGAAGAGAACAAAGGCTGAGGCGCTCAGAAGAAGGCGATTGCGACAGCAGTGCAGAGCACTTGGATCTCCAAGCCCCAAGTCCTACAGAGGACGTTGGAAGGCTTTGCAGATCATCGCCTCATCGCCGGCAGGGGTTACCAACAGCTCTACACCTTCAGGATCCAGCGCTCCCGAGTCTCGGCGCTGACAAAGGGGGCAGGCACCACCAGAATGCTGGGGTCAAGGCTGTGGAACACGGCCCGGATTGCGGTGGCATGGGCAACTTCGTTGGGGCCAATGGTGCTGGCAGCAGCCACCAGGTCTTTGTTGGAAAGCTGGACAAAGGCATCGTTGTAGGCTAGGGCCGCATCGAACTCCAGAGCCAGGGCCAGCTTGGCGATGTTGGCATCGGAATCGAGATTGCCTTCTTTGTTGTCGATGTAGGTGGAAAGGTCGTAGCTATCCCGCGCCCGAGAGGGGATCCCTCCCAGTTGCCGCACGGCACCCGCCAGCAGATCCCGATGCTGCTCGTGATCCTTCAGGTTCTTGGTGGCCACTTCCAACACGATCTTGCCCACCTCGGTGTTGCTCAACTTGCCGGCAGCGGTTTTGTAGGCCCAGATCGCCTGCTGTTCCAAGTCGATGGCGGCATTGAGAATGGCAATATCAGCAGTGTTGGACTGAGCGGCACCGGGCAGGCTGCGCAACCCAATTGCTCCACCTACGCCCGCCAGCAAACCAGCCAACAACAAGCTGCGGCGGGAAGTTGCAGGGCTGGGATCCCATTCGGCAGCCAAGTGAGGCAGAGCGAAGGGAGTCTTCGAAGTTTTCATCTCAAGTCTCCTGTCTCGAAAGATGGCAACCAACCTTCAGGGACTTGCTCTTGGTCGGGCAATTCCCTCTCGGCCTGGTCTGATGGGAATACGCCGCTGATGCCACGGCGGATGCCTGGGGGAAAAGATTTGGATTGTGTGCTCAGCTTTTGGGCTGGGCTATTTTGAAAGTTGGGTTTCACTGGGGACAAGCGTTCGGTCGGTAGTGTCGTTAGCCATCCATTCGATTCTGGGCGTGAACCTGCACCTTGCTCTGCCGGAGGCCAGCCTACAGAGCTACACCACGTGGATTGAGGCGCGTATTCGGGAGGGTCAGGGCGCTCAGGTGGTTACCTGCAACCCGGAAATGATCATGCAGGCGCAGCGGGATCTGGCCTTTGCCCAGGTGCTGCAAGCGGCGGAGCTGGTGATCCCCGATGGCATCGGGGTGGTGTGGGCTTTGCGACGGCAAGGGATCCGCGTCCAGCGGGTGCCGGGGATCGAGCTGGCAGAAACCCTGATCCCGTTGGCGGCAGAACGGGGGTGGCGCTTGGCCTTGGTGGGGGGAAGGCCGGAAGTCAACCGGGCAGCAATTCGATATTGGCAAGCCCAGTGTCCTGCTTTGGCCCTCTGGGGCTACCACGGCTACTTTTCTGGCAACGAAGAAAAAGAGCTTCTGCAAGCTCTCCAGGAATTTCGACCGCAACTGGTGTGGGTGGGGCTGGGATCCCCGCGCCAGGAGCTGTGGATCCAGAAGTGGCGTCCCCTTTTGCCCCAGGCTATCTGGATGGGGGTGGGGGGCAGCTTGGACATTTGGGCCGGCCAAAAACGGCGAGCGCCCCGTTGGTGGCGTGACCATCACCTGGAATGGTTGTATCGTCTCTATCAGGAACCCTGGCGCTGGCGACGCATGTTGGCTTTGCCCAAGTTTGTCTGGCGGGTGCTGTGGGATCCCCCTTCTCGTTTGCGCCCCTAGTCTGCCGGCGCTCTCTCCCTCCTCTGTCTAGGCGCTTACTATGGTGATCGGTCAGCACATCGGCTATCCTCCTCGCTTACACCGTTGGGCGGGTACGGCTCCGACCCCTCATCCCCCTGCCCCAGCCCATCCAGAGGCCACCCTGGGCTTTTACAGCAGCACCCAATCCGGATCCCTGCAAGCCCCGGCCAGCATGGTGTCCTTGCGGGGCGTGAGCAAGGTCTTTCCCAACGGCAACTTAATTTTTCAGGATGTGAACTTGGAGGTGCGCCGCGGCGAGTTTGTGTTCGTAACTGGGGTCTCCGGGGCGGGCAAGTCCACCCTGCTGCGGCTACTCTACGGGGCGGAACAGGCCACCGAGGGCACGGTCATCGTCGATCAAGTCTGTCTCTTTTCTTCTGAAGGGCGGCGGCGACCCTACCGCATCCCACCGCGTCCGCTGGCCATGTTGCGGCGGCGCTTGGGGGTGGTTTTCCAAGATTATCGCCTTCTGGCCAACCGCACCCTGGCAGAAAATGTGGCCTTCGTGCTGCGCGCCCAAGGGCTGTCCCCCGCAGAAATCCGCCGTCGCATCGGGCCGACCCTAAAGATGGTGGGGCTGACCGAAAAGCGAGATCACTTTCCCCATGAGCTTTCGGGGGGGGAACAGCAGCGCCTTAGCCTGGCCCGTGCCATTGTCAACATGCCGGTGCTGCTGCTGGCGGACGAGCCAACAGGAAACCTAGATCCGGAAAACTCCCTCTTGGTTCTCCAGATTTTGGAGCGGCTCAATTCCTTTGGGGTGACCGTCATCATGACCAGCCATGACCCCTATCTGGTGGAGCGGGCCGGCCACCGGGTGGTGCGCATGGAGGGAGGGCGCCTGTATGATCTGCGCTGAGGGCTGCCGGGATCCCTATTTTGCTCTCCACAGGCTCTGTTGAGCTCCAGGGGGCAAGGGTCTGAGCCCATTGATTGTTGGATGGAGAACAGCATGCAATCTCTCTCCCGACTTCTCAATAAAATCCGCTATCTCCTACAGGAGACTTTTTTGGGGTTGCGGCGGGGGGGCTGGCTGAACTGGGCTGCGGTGAGCACCCTGCTGGTGTTGTTGTTCCTGGTGGGGATCGGCGTTGAGCTGTCCTGGGGTGTGGATGCCACGGTGCAGTCTCTGGGGGGACAACTGGAGATCTCCGTCTACCTGGAGCCGGAACGGCAGGGGGTGGAGCTGCAACCTCAGGTCGCCCAACTGCCTCATGTGGCCGAGGTGAAGGTCATCACCAAAGACCAGGCTTGGCGCAACCTTTTGCTGGAAATGGGGATCCAAGACGAGGCGGCCATGGAAACCCAGTTGGGGGAGAACCCCTTGGTGGATGCTCTGCGGGTTAAGGCGGATTCCACCGAAGCCTTGGGGGAAGTGGCGGAGCAGATTCGCCAACTGGAAGGGGTGGATGAGGTCTACTACGGCGACCGCATTGTGGAGCAACTGGCCCAGCTCCAGGACATGCTGCGGCTGGGATCCCTGACCATTACCGGCGTGTTGGCCCTAACAGCGGTGGCGGTCATCACCACCACCATTCGCCTCATCGTCATGGCGCGGCGGCGGGAGATCGAGGTGATGCAATTGGTGGGGGCGACGGCAGCCTGGATTTACTTGCCCTTTATTTTGCAAGGGTGCCTGTTTGGGGTGATCAGCGCAGTGGGAGCTTGGGGATTGATCTTGGGATCCCAGCAGTTGCTGCAGGAGCTGCTGGAGCAGTTGATTGCCTTGCCCTTCCTCAAGGTGATGCAGGCAGATCGCAGCCAACTGGAGTTTTGGCTCTTGCCGTCGATGTTGTTGGGGATGGGGGTTTTTCTGGGCACCACCAGCAGCTTGATCGCGGTGCGCAAGTCGGCAGGGCGATGAGCTGGAGGCGATGCTGAGGAAAGCCCTGGATATTCCAATCTGAGGATCGCCATAGGATAAGATGATGGACTCTACTTCCCTGGCTTTCCAAGATCTGGCCGCCATGAACCCATTGCCTCCTCCCGCCCACCCCTACCAGTTCCGCGCTTTGGGCCTGATTAAGGGATCCCTGAAATCGATCCCCAAGACTTATGCGCAGGCAACCTTGGTTGCCTCTGACGGAGCAGAATATCCGGCTACCCCCGGACGCGCCGAGCTTCTCGGCCCCTTCGAGCACTGCATCAAGAGCGGCCATACCTACTGGTACTACGTGCAGCCGCAGCCGCGTTCAGGGGGGGCTTTGGGCTTGAGCATCATCCGCATCCTGGCCCTGCCGGAAGAGGAGCAAGACCCAGAGTGGGAAGAAGAACCGTTTTTGCCTGCCCCTGAGGACACAGAGGAAGGCTTTAACATCCGCGGCATTGTCGAGCCCCACGATGGCTTTGTTGAGGTGACCGTGCGGCGCAAGCCCCAGGGAACCAAGCAATTTGCTCCTCTGCAATTGCGCTTGGAAGGGTTCTTGCCGGGAGCTGTGGCGGGAGAGTTTTGGGATCTGTTGGCAGAGCGAGAGGGCAACAAACTGCTGTTGGTGGATGGTACCCGCCTGTTGACCGCAGTAGCCTAGCTATCTAGATTGGCCCTGCTTGAGAACCTTAAAATAAACCAAAGAGCTCCCTGACCGATGGTGTCTGCTGGCTTGTCCCAACGGGTCGCCTATCTATCCCCTTCCCCCACGCTATCCATTTCGGCTCTGGCTAAAGCCATGCAGGCAGAGGGGCTGGATGTGTGTAGCTTGAGCGCAGGCGAGCCGGATTTCGATACACCTGACCACATTCGGGCCGCGGCCATCCGTGCTCTGGAAGAGGGCAAAACCCGCTACGGCCCCACCGCTGGGATCCCCGCCCTTCGCCAAGCAGTGGCCGATAAGCTGCGGCAGGAAAACGGCCTGGAGTTCAGCCACGACCAAATCCTGATCAGCAACGGCGGCAAGCAAACCCTGTTTAACCTGGCCATGGTGCTGCTGGATCCCGGCGATGAAGTGATCCTGCCTGTTCCCTACTGGGTCAGCTACCCCGAAATTGCCATTTTGGCAGGGGCAAAGGTTGTGCAGGTGCAGACGGAAGAGGCCCAGGGGTTCAAGCTCACCGCCGCCCAACTGCGCCAGGCCCTCACCCCCCGCAGCAAGCTGCTGATTCTCAACTCGCCGGCCAACCCCACCGGAGCCGTTTACCACCAGCACGAGCTGGCAGCTCTGGCAGAGGTGATCCTCTCCGCCCCCCATCTGTACGTGATCTGCGACGAGATCTACGAAAAGCTGGTTTATGGACAAGCCCGCCACATCAGCCTGGGATCCCTTTGCCCTGACTTGATGCCGCGCCTGATTCTCAGCAGTGGCTTTGCCAAAGCCTACGCCATGACCGGCTGGCGGGTGGGCTACTTGGCCGGGCCCAAGCCCATCATTGAGGCGGCCATCAACCTGCAAAGCCACAGCACCTCCAATGTGTGTACCTTCGCCCAGTACGGCGCTCTGGAAGCCCTGACCAGCCCCCTATCGGCAGCGGCTGTGGAAAAAATGCGCCAAGAATTCTGGCAGCGGCGAGATCTGATGCTGGACGGGATCCGCACCTTGCCGGGGGTGACTTGCCCGGAGCCAGAAGGTGCATTTTATGTGTTTGTCAACATCGGCCAAACCGGGTTAAGTTCGGTGGAGTTTTGCCGGCAGCTGCTCAAGGAACACCACGTGGCTGCTGTGCCGGGGGTAGCCTTTGGGGCAGATTCCTACATTCGCCTTTCCTATGCTGCCGATCGCACCACCCTCGAAAAAGGGCTGCAGCGGCTGCACCGGTTTGTGTCTTCCCTCTGAGGATTGAAAAGAGCGGATGGATCCCCGCAGGCCATCCCCAGTGGCGGAATCCCCATTAGAGGTGTGAACACCATTGCTTAACCCTAGCTATAGTGTTAGGGGATGGGCTACGAGGGGATAACTCATGTCTGGCAGAACGGCGCTTGTCATCACCGTTGCCTGTTTGAGTGGGGGATCCGGAAAGACCACAGCCGCCCTCAACCTGGCCATCATGTTGGCCGAGCATGGCAAGACGCTGGCCGTTGACTTTGATCCGCAGGGCAACTTAAGCCAGTGGATGGGCTGGACGGATCTGTCCGAGTCGGCCACCATTGCCGAGACGATTCTGCCGGGGGCGGATCGGGTTCACATTCGGGAGATTATCCGTCCGCCGTTGAATGAGGATCGCCAGGAGCGGCTGTGGTTGGCCCCCAGCGATTACAGTCTCTCGCGGGCTATGGATGCGATCGTGATGGAGCCGGGGCGGGAGCTGTTTTTGAAGCGGGCTTTGCGACCGATTCTGCCGGAGTATGACTTTTTGGTCATCGACAGCCCCCCCTCGAAAGGGTTGCTCACCTACAACAGCATTCTCAGCGCCGATCTGCTGGTGGTGCCGACGGAGTGTACCCAAAAGGGGGTGATGGGGGCTCTGAGTACTCTGGTGCTGTTGAAAGAATTGGAAGAGCTGGATTTTCATGTGCCCAAGTTTTTGGGGGTGCTCCCCACCCGGGAACAATGGGTGGGCAACAACCGTACCAAAATGTCGCGGGCCGCGGTGGAAGCCTTGGCGGAAATGATGCAAGGGATCCCCATTTTTACGCCGGTGCGGCAAAGTACAGTGGTGCAGCAAACCAACAGCATGGGCTGGTCGTTGGCGGAGGCAGGGGAAGATCTCCTGGCCCAACCTTATCGCGAGATCCTCAAGGCTGTGCTGGAGGCCCGCTAACATGGCTACCGCCAAGAAGCCTCCCAAAAAAAAATTGCCCACCGGCCCCACCAAGGCGGATCTGCTCTCGCGCATGGGGGTGAATAAGCAGCCAGAGCCGATGGAACTTGCGCCTACGGCTGCCGACTGCGTTGATGCTCCGCACCGTCCAGAGGACAACAGGGGGACGGATTCCCTGGATCTGCCTCACCCTGCGGCATTAGATGTTGAGCCCGATCCATCTGCCGCCGCCTCGTCCCCTCTGTGCCAGGTTGCCACAACCCCACCAGAGGCAGGACGGATGCCTCTCCTGGCCAGTGTGCTCTCCACACCTGAAGCTCCTTCTCGGGATGCGGATCCCTTGTCCAACTTGTCGCCCGCTCCGGTCGAGGTGGAAAGGGTTGTCTCCCCACCCCAGGTCAGTCTGGCCAAATGGGCCAATACTTCGCTGCCAACTGAAAAGCCAGCCGAGCTTTTGCCCCCTGCTACTGCTTGCACCGACAATGGGGTTCGCCGCAATGGCACCCCCAATGGGCAGGGTGCCCAGTCGGATCCCCGCGAGGCTCTGGATGCACAACTGGGCCTGCAAAAGCTTACCCTCAAATGGTCTGCCGAGAGGGTAGAAAAGCTGGGATCCCTGGAAAGCGCCACCGGGCTACCGGGCGAGATTTTGCTGGAAGTCCTGCTGGATCATTGGGAACAATTGCCCAAGCCCTTGCAGCAAGATTGCCTCCTGCAAGCCCACCGCATTCGCGTCGAGCGGCTGGTGATCAGCCAAAACTTCACCATTGCCACGATTGAGCAACTGCTCTTCACGTCAGCGTTGCGCAACAACAACGAGCAGCATCTGCTTTGAGTTCTGGCCGGTTGGCCTGGGAAATTCCCCCTCAAGATCTCCGCCAGTATGCCAGACAACAGGGATCCCTGTTCCTGTGCTAGGGTCAAAATGGTTCTGTTGGCTTTTCGCGCTTTTCGGCCTGTGCTCTCTCCCCCTCGCTACCTGGCGGCAACCCAACCTCATTATTCTCAAGCGTATTTCCCACTGATTTTCTATTTTTTCCTTCTCCGTATTTCTCCCATCCTTTAGGGGACAACATCGCGGCGGAATCTTCTTTAAGGCGACCAGGTTGTAGTGGAGCGGCAACAGTTGATGAAAGAACTTGATTTGGCCAAAGCTGTAGAGCAACGGCGCACCTTTGCCATTATTTCCCATCCCGATGCGGGGAAGACCACCCTCACCGAAAAGCTGCTGTTGTACGGGGGGGCCATTCAAGAAGCGGGAGCTGTGAAGGCCCGTCGGGCGCAAAAGCGGGCCACTTCCGACTGGATGGAACTGGAAAAGCAGCGGGGTATTTCCATCACCTCTACCGTCCTGCAATTTGATTACCGCAACATTCGTCTCAATCTGCTGGATACTCCCGGCCACCAGGACTTCAGCGAAGACACCTATCGCACCCTGGCAGCGGCTGACAATGCCGTGATGCTGGAAGATGCCGGCAAAGGGTTGGAAACCCAGACCCGCAAGCTGTTTGAAGTGTGTCAGATGCGGGGGCTGCCGATTTTTACCTTTATCAACAAGATGGATCGCCCAAGTCGGGATCCCTTGGAGCTGATGGATGAAATTGAGACAGAACTGGGCCTCAAGCCCTATCCTGTCAACTGGCCAATTGGCTCAGGCGAGCGGTTTACTGCCCTATTTGACCGTCGGACTCAGGAGTTTCATTTCTTTGAGCGGGTATCTGGGGGGCGGCTAAAAGTTCAAGATACCGTCATTAAACTTGGGGATCCGCAAATTGAGGAGTTGATCGACAAGGACTTGTATTACCAATTCAAGGAAGAGCTGGAACTGCTGGATGGTCTCATGCCCACCTTGGATCTAAAACAGGTGCATTCTGGCAAACAAACCCCGGTCTTTTTCGGCAGTGCCATGACCAATTTTGGGGTGGAGCTTTTCCTCAATGCATTTTTGGAGTATTCCTTACCGCCAATGCCTCACGAGAGCACTGCTGGGCTAATCCCGCCCGAACATCCTGAGTTTACGGGCTTCGTCTTTAAACTGCAGGCCAACATGGATCCCCGCCATCGGGATCGCGTTGCTTTTGTGCGCATCTGTTCCGGCAAGTTTGAGAAGGATATGGTGGTCAACCATGCCCGCCTCAATCGTCCCATTCGCCTATCTTATCCCCAGAAGTTGTTTGCTCAAGAGCGCATCTCCATCGATGAAGCTTACCCTGGGGATGTGATCGGCCTGAATAATCCCGGCATCTTCACCATTGGGGATACCATCTACACCGGCCCGAAGCTGCGCTACGCCGGGATCCCTAGCTTTTCTCCTGAGCTGTTTGCCTACTTGAAGAATCCCAATCCTTCCAAGTTTAAGCAGTTCCAGAAAGGGGTAGCGGAACTGCGGGAAGAAGGGGCTGTACAAATCATGTACTCTATCGACGATTCCAAACGGGATCCGATTGTGGCAGCGGTGGGCCAGTTGCAGTTTGAGGTTTTGCAGTACCGCCTTGAAAGTGAATACAACGTCGAAACCCGACTGGAGATGTTGCCCTACACCCTGGCCCGCTGGGTCGAGAATGGCTGGAAGGCGCTGGAGAATATTCCCAGCTTGTTTAACACCCTAGTTGTTAAAGACATTCAAGACAGGCCCGTTCTTCTGTTTAAGAACGAGTGGACTTTGCAGCAGTTTGTTGCCAGCAACCCTAAAATCAAGCTCAGCAAAATTGCCCCTATCTCGGATCTCGGCCCAGAATTGGGTGACGGCCAATAGATCAACCTAAGAGAATCCGTCTCAAAGAGCCTTAGGTTCTGACATTCAGTCGAGATGCCATTGGTCTCCACATCAGCGGTGTTGATAGGTGTTGATATCTTCGGATTTCTGAGCAAACCCCTCACACAGATCGCAGCAATTCCCCCATCTTTTTCCTGCATCGTCCAGGGACAGAGGGAGTGAACCATGCCTTTCTTCTCCAACCTGGGATCCGATTCTCCCCACTTTGGCGCTGCCCTCAGTGCTTGTGCGCCACTTTGCGAACGCTCCTTGTGGGGACTGGATCCGCAAGCCGTTTTTTTGAATCACGGCTCCTACGGCGCGACCCCGAAAAAGGTGTTGCAGGCCCAGAGTGTATGGCGGGAACGCCTTGAGGCTCAGCCGGTGCAGTTTATGGGAGAGGAACTTCCTCGAGCCTTGCGGGCGGCGGCAGCAGAACTGGCCCATTTCGTCGGGGCCGAACCCGAAAATTTGGTGTTTGTGGAAAATGCCACCAGCGGGGTGAATGCCGTTTTGCGCTCGCTGCGGTTCCGGCCAGAGGATCAGATCGCCTGCACCAATCACGGTTACGGGGCCGTTCGTCAGGCATTGCAGTACATCTGTGCCCAGTGGGGAGCCATCCCAGTTGAGGCGCAGATCCCTTTCCCCATTGCGGGGCCAGAGCAGGTTATCGCCGCCTTCGAGGCCATCCTCACTCCCCAAACTCGCCTGGCGGTGTTGGATCACCTCACCTCGCCTACGGCTCTGATCTACCCCCTGCCTGAGCTGATCGGCCTCTGTCGGGAGCGCGGGATCCCGGTTTTGGTGGATGGCGCCCATGCCCCCGGAGTTCTCCCCTTGGAGTTGGAAAAGCTAGGAGCCGATTGGTACACCGGCAATGCCCACAAGTGGCTGTTTGCCCCGAAAGGCTGTGCCTTTTTGTGGGTGGCCCCCTATCGACAGGCCCAAACCCATCCTACGGTGATCTCCCACGGCTATGGGCAAGGGTTCACAGCGGAGTTCGACTGGGTGGGCACACGGGATCCCAGCGCTTGGTTGGCCATTTCAGCAGCCCTGGCGTTTATCCAAGGGGTGGGACTGGACAACATCCGTCAGCACAACCACACTCTGCTGCTGCAGGCGCGGCAGTTGCTCTTGGAGGCTCTTGAGGGGATCCCGCCCGCCCCTGAAGAAATGTTGGGCTTTATGGCCACCCTACCCTTGCCGCCCTTCTGGCAACAGGGGATCCCTGAGCTGCCTCTTGGGGAGCGCGCCCGTCGCCTGCACGATTACCTGTGGCACACGTACCGCATTGAGGTTCCGATCATCCCCTTCGCCGGGCAGCTTTGGGTACGCATCTCGGCCCAGGTCTACAACCGTTTGGCAGAGTACGAACAGTTGGCGCTGGCCTTGCAGCGTCCGCCGCAGAGTTTTCCCGGTTGAACAGACTTCACGACATTGCAAGTATGGTTGTTTCGCCTACCGGTAACCTGCAAACTTAGAGAGGCAAAGCGCGAGGCAAAGCGCTTTCCCTTGGGTTGGGTCTGCTCGAAGAGTTCGGCTAGAGTCAGATCAGTGGCTGTATTAACGTCTCGGCGGATCCCCATGCTCTCTCTGGCTGCAACTGAACCGCATCTGAGTCCCATCGATCTGGATCGCCTGCTTACCCCTGAGATTCAGCGGCCGGCCCGCTACTTAGGCAAAGAGTTTGGCGCCGTCCACCGTCCTTGGGATTCGGCGCGGGTGCGTTGGGTGCTGAGCTATCCAGAGTTGTACGAGGTGGGAGCTTCCAACCTGGGCCACCTCATCCTCTACAACATCCTCAACGCTCAGCCGGATCAACTGTGTGACCGCACCTACTTGCCAGGCCCGGATCTGGCGGCCCGCCTGCGGCAGTTGGGGATCCCGCTGTTTGCCGTGGAATCCCGCCGTCCTCTGCGCGCCTTTCACATCATCGGCTTCAGCCTGGCTTACGAGCTGGGGGGCACCAACATCCTGGAGATGCTGGACCTAGCCGGGATCCCGCTCAAGTGGTGGGAGCGGCAGCCCTTTACCCCGGAAGAGTGCCCTCTGATCTTTGCCGGCGGGCCAACCGCCACCTCCAACCCGGAGCCCTTTGCCGACTTTTTCGATTTCTTCGTCTTCGGAGATGGGGAAGAGGTGCTGCCGGAAATTGGCCAAGTGCTGGCCGGATCCCTGTCCAAGCCCCGCCGAGAGGTCTTGCTGGAGCTGGCCCAGGTGCCGGGGGTGTACGTGCCCCAGTTTTACGAAGGGATCCCACCGCGGCCCATCGTGCCTGGGGTGCCGGAGCGCATCCGCCGTCGGGTGGCCCTGCCTCAACCCCAATACTCCGTCGGCCTGGTGCCTTTGGTGGAAACCGTCCACGACCGCCTGGTGATGGAAGTGCGGCGGGGCTGCACACGGGGCTGCCGATTTTGCCAGCCGGGCATGCTCACCCGACCAGCGCGGGATGTGGATCCGGAAGCAGTGGTGGAGGCTGTGGTGCAGGGCTTGCGCAAGACCGGCTACAGCGAATTTTCCCTCTCTTCTCTCAGTTGCTCCGACTACCTTTCCCTGCCGGCGGTGGGAGCGGAGCTGCACAACCGTCTGCTCGGGGAGCACGTCGCCCTCTCCCTGCCCAGCCAGCGGGTGGATCGCTTTGATGAGCAAATTGCCGCCATCATGAAGGGATCCCGCCGCTCCGGCCTCACCTTTGCCCCCGAAGCTGGCACCCAAAGGCTGCGGGACATCATCAACAAGGGCCTCACCGATGCCGACTTGATTCGCGGCATTCGCACCGCCGTTCAAGAGGGCTGGGACAAAATCAAGCTCTATTTCATGATTGGCCTGCCCGGCGAGACCGACGCTGATGTCCTGGGGATCGCCCGCACCGTCGAGATGCTGCAGCGAGAATGTGCAGCCCTGGGTCGCAAGCGGGTGGAGTTTACCCTCACCCTCTCCAACTTCACCCCCAAGCCCCACACCCCCTTCCAGTGGCACCGGGTGGACTACGCCGACGTGCAGCGCAAGCAAACCCTGCTGCAGAAAGAGCTGCGCCGGCTGCGGGGAGTCAAGGCCCACTTCACCGATATCCGCTTCAGCATCCTGGAAGACTTTATTGGCAAAGGGGATCGCTCCCTGGGACAGATGATCGAGCGGGCCTGGCGGGCTGGGGCCGGCATGGACGCCTGGTGGGAAAACATCGACGCCGCCTACGCTGCCTGGGTGAGGGCCTACTGCGGCGAAGAGGTGGATCCTGCCGCCGATCCGGTCGCCCTCTGCGCCCGTCTCCCCATCCGGGAATTGGGCCTGGAGGATCCCTTGCCCTGGGATCACATCGATACCGGCATCGACAAAAAATGGCTGCAGAAAGACTACCGCCGCGCCCTGGAAGCCCTCACCGTGGAAGACTGCTCCTTCGAGGGCTGCTCCGCCTGCGGCATCTGCGGCCCCGGCTTCGGCCACAACATCGTCATCCCCCCTCCGCCCGTCCCACCCCTGCAGAGCAAACCCACCCCCACCCCGGATCCCCTGGAGCCGGAGCCACCTGCCCAGCGTTTCCGCATCACCTACGGCAAAACCGGGGATCTGCGCTGGCTGGGCCACCTGGATCTCATGCGCCTGTGGGAACGGGCCTGTCGGCGAGCGGGGTTACCTCTGGCCTTCAGCGGCGGCTACCACCCCATGCCCCGCCTGGCCAACGCCAACGCTCTGCCCATTGGCCAGGAAGGCTATGGCGAAATCCTGGATCTGGAGCTGCTGGATCGGCCTGAAGGTCCTCTGACGCCTGAGAAACTGCGCGCCCTTCTGAGCGAACAGCTGCCCCCGGAGATCCCCATCCAAGCCGTCCAAGAAATTAGCCTTCGGGATCCCTCGGCCACCGCAGCCGTTTACGCCGCCGAATATCAGCTTACGGTGAGCTGCGAGTTGCCCAAAGCCGTTCACGGCAGCGGGACGGAGTCCTCTTGGCCTGCCTGGGTCACCCAGATCCTAGACGCGCAGGAAATCTGGATTGAAAAAACCTCCAAGTCTGGCAAGTCCTCTCCCTTCAATGCCCGCGCCCTGCTTTACTACCTAGAGTTTCAGGGCCTGACCCCCGAGGGCAGCGCCCGCCTCCTTTACCGGGGCAGTTGCCGCAACGACGGTGCCTACCTGCGGCCTACCCATCTGGTTCAAATGGCCGAGTCATTGGGGTTGCCCCGCTGGACACTACAGACGGCAAAGCGGCTGCGCCTGTTGTGGGAGAACCCCCTAGCCGATCCAGATTGAGCACTTCCTCTGGGAGCAACCCAAGGGCTAAGGGTCTGTCTGGGCTGAGGGATCCCACAAGCGCTATAATGCTGCTATTGCTGGCTCCTGCCGCTGTGGGGCTCGCCAAGCATCAACTTGACCAAGGGCGGGGTGAGCAGCAGGCAAAAGCTGGGCCGGATTCTGGAATGGAGACACTCTTAACTCAGTACCCAGGGCAGGTAACAGGCGTGATGGGGTCGAGTCGATAGGTGCAACAGAAAAGTGTGCCTCTTCGACCTAGCCCAGATCTGACCAGAAAATTTTACCCTGAGAAGGTGCTTCTTTCCGCGCGCAAACCCTGTCTTGTTGTGGACTATCGCTACGCGACGCTTTCGCGAACAGGCTGGGCCGCACAACTGGGGTTCTGCAATGGGCCAGCGTTGGATCTCCCGAGGCGGAGCCGTCTTGCTCCCTGAGCCTATCGATTGAGCCCATCCATGAATCTCCATGCAAACCTCACCGAATCCATTCATCCCATCCGATGAGTTTTCCTTCCAATCAGCAGAAGCCCCCCGCTGTACCCACCAGAGCCAGCATTGGGTAGTTCACATGCACTTAAACTCACCTCACCCATTGGAGAGGAAACAAAGCCAAGCGTCAAAGCAGAGCTGAGGGTAATGGACAGCCCCATGACGACTCGATCCTGGTTAAAGAAACTTAAGCGGATCCCGGCAAAAGGACAACACCTCGCCAGAATGAGGGTTCAACCCGTAACCGCGTGCCCTTGGGGCGGGGAGGGAAGTTAATGCCCAGGCAGATTGTCATTGCCGAGCAACATCGAGTGGCAGCCGTCTTCGCCGAAGATCAAGTGCAGGAGCTGATCGTCGCCAGCGGCGCTCATCAAGTGGGAGACGTTTACGTCGGAATCATCGAGAACGTTCTGCCCAGCATCGATGCCGCTTTCGTCAACATCGGCCCTGCAGAGCGCAATGGGTTTATCCACGTCAGCGACCTGGGCCCGCTGCGCCTCAAGCGAAGTCATGCCTCGATTTCTGAGCTGGTCTTGCCGCAGCAAAAGGTGCTGGTACAGGTGATGAAAGAGCCTACCGGCAACAAAGGGCCAAGGCTTACCGGAGATTTGGCCTTTCCAGGGCGGTATTTGGTGTTGCGACCCTACGGAAAAGGCGTTCATCTGTCCCGCCGCATCGAGGATCGAGAAGAACGCAACCGTTTGAAGTCGCTGGCCATTTTGATTAAACCCCCGCAGATGGGCCTGTTGGTGCGCACCGAAGCGGAAGGTGTGTCCGAAGAAGCGATGATCGACGACCTGGAGCAATTGAAGAAACTCTGGGAAGATATTCAACAGCAGTATCAGGCAGCACGGGGGCCGGGGCTACTCAACCGGGATGACGACTTTATTCAGCGGGTGCTGCGGGATGTTTACTCCGACGATGTGAACCGTATTGTGACCGACTCTGCGGCAGGAGCGAAGCGAGTCCGTAGCTATCTGCAGGGCTGGAACAAGGGCCAAATGCCCCCTGGTGTCGTTGTCGATGCCCACCGCGAGCCCACCCCCATTCTGGAGTATTTTCGGGTCAACGCGGTTATTCGGCAGGCGCTGCGGCCACGGGTGGATCTGCCCTCTGGTGGCTACATCATCATCGAGCCCACCGAGGCCCTGACGGTAATTGATGTTAACTCGGGCTCCTTCACCCAATCGGCCACTTCTCGGGAGACAGTGCTGTGGACAAACTGTGAGGCGGCTACCGAGATTGCCCGCCAATTGAGGCTGCGCAACATTGCCGGTGTGATTGTGGTGGACTTCATCGATATGGATTCCCGCCGCGACCAGTTGCTGGTTTTGGAGCATTTTAACAAGGCCCTCTCCAGCGACAAAGCTCGCCCACAGGTGGTCCAACTGTCGGAATTGGGGCTGGTGGAGCTCACCCGCAAACGGCAGGGGCAAAGCCTTTATGAGATCTTCGGCCATTCTTGCCCTACCTGTGAGGGGCTGGGGATCCTGGCCCGCTTGCCGGGGGCCGAGCCGGGACATCTCTTGACGATAGAAAGCGGCCTGACGGTAACGCTGCCCACCGAGGTGGAAGGAGGGGATGAGGAAGACGCCGGCCCGATCCTGCCCCGCGATGGCAACTCCCAACGGGCGCGCCTGCGAGTGGGGAGCGATGGGCTGTCTCGAGGCGATAGCCGTGCGCTGCTGCGGCGGTCGCGATCTGCCCCCGGACAACGACGCCCCAGCCCGGATCCCTTTACGACTTCAGACGATCTGGAGGAAGAGCCACGGGTTGAAACGGGACGCAAGCGTCCCCGTGAAGACTGGGGGGATCCCCGCACTGGCCAGCGCCTCGTTGCTCGGAGCCTGGATACTCCTGTAGAAGAGGAAGCCCCAGAGCCGATGCAACTGCCAGGGGGCGGAGCAGACCTAAAGCGTCAAGAACCCCGCCGTTCTGGCCCTGGGGAAGAGGCAGAATCCGCCTCACGCAAAGATCACACTTCCCCAGCCCGCACCGTTCGCGCCAGCGGGACGGAGTCCTCAGAAGGCCGTCCGGCTCCGGTACGGCAAACCGTCACCGTGGAGATGACCCCGTTACAACAACGGGTCTACTCGGAGTTGGGGCTGTCGCCTCTGTTGCTGCTTGACCAGCCGCCGCCTTGGGGCCGAGACACGGCGGTTAGGGTGGTTCTGCCGGGAACTGTCGAGGTGGAAAGTAGCCCAGAGGTGGAGACTGAGGCAACTTCTCAGACAGAGGAGTTTGCACCCGAACCGGAGGCTCTGCAGGAGAAGGAGCTGCTGGACAACCTCTCTCCACCCGAACTTTCTGAACCCGAAATCCCTTCTGCTGAATCGTTCGTGCCAGCAGTGCAGAGCAGCTTGGCCGAGCCAGCCGCGGAACTGGGGATCAGCCCTGCCCAGCAATCTCCAGCAGCCTCCAGGCGACGGCGCTCCCGCAGCAGTTAGGCGCTGCTCTCAAGCCCAGGGGCAGGCATGGGAGTATGGTGGAGCGGGCAAGGCCGAGTTTGATCTGGGAGGGATCCCTTTGGCAGCAGGGGATCCTGCGGGTGGCGGGGGTGGATGAGGTGGGGCGGGGAGCCCTGGCTGGGCCAGTGGTGGCGGCGGCGGTGATTTTGCCCGCCCAGATGGATCCCAAAGCACTGGAGGGAGTGAGGGATTCCAAACAACTGCGTCCGCAGCAACGCGCTCAATGGGCGGAACGGATTCGGCAGGTGGCCCTGGCCGTGGGTATTGGCAGTGCCTCTGCTGCTGAGATCGACCGGCTCAACATTCGCCAGGCCACGGTGCTAGCCATGCAGCGGGCTTTGGCCAAGTTGGATCCAATCGAACACATTTTGCTGGATGGATTGCCGCTGGCCGAGCTGGGATCCCGGCAAACGGCGCTGGTCAAGGGGGATCAAATCAGCCTCTCCATTGCCGCCGCTTCAGTTGTGGCCAAAGTCTGGCGAGATGCCTTGATGCAGAGCTGGGATCGGCAGTACCCCGGCTACGGCTGGCGCACCAACGCTGGCTATGGCACGCGGGAGCACCGACTGGCGTTGCAGAACTTGGGGCCCACCCCGCAGCACCGCCGCAGCTTTGCCCCCTTGGCAGAACTGAAAGTCAGCAGATATGATGGTTAATGCAGTTGCATTGCCCACGTAGCTCAGTGGACTAGAGCACTGGGTTCCGGTCCCAGGTGTCGGAGGTTCGAATCCTTTCGTGGGCGTCTTCAGGCATATAAGTTCAGCCATATAAGTGGGCAACATACTCTCCGTACCCGTTGTAGGGCAAGGTGGGAACGATTTGCCACTGGGAACGGGATCCGAAACCGATCAAGACTTCCTGCTCCTGTGACCAGCGGGGGTGGGGCACCCTAGGATCCACATTGGCCTCAAATCCATACTCCTCAGGGGCGAGGGTATTCCAAAACGTAGAGGGTTGATGATCCAAAAGCTCGATTTTGACGATGGATTTTCCCCCCTTAAAGCCATACTTCCAGGGAACTACCATGCGAATTGGCGCTCCGTGCTGTTTGGGCAACGGCTTGCCATAAACGCCGAGGGCAAAAAAGGCCAACTCGTTGGCCATTTCCTCGATCCGCAACCCTTCCGTGTAGGGCCAAGGCAAGTTGGGGGGCCAGATTGGGCCAGGCATAATTTCCGGATCGTAAAAGGAAGTGAAGCGGACAAATCGAGCCGTCGGCAAAGGATCCACCCGTTCCAGCAACAGCCGCATCGGAAAGCCCAACCACGGCACCACCATCGCCCAGGCTTCCACACAGCGAAAGCGATAGATGCGCTCTTCGAGGGGGAAGTTAAACAGATCTTCCAGGCCCAACCGCTGAGGATGCCGCACCAGCCCGGTAATCTCGACAGTCCAGGGATCCGTGGGCAAAGCCTGTGCAGCCCGCCAGACGCGCTTTCCGGAGCCAAACTCGTAAAAGTTGTTGTAACGACCAGCTACAATCTCCTCGGTGACGGGCCTGCCCACATCCGAAAAGTGGGGGTTGAGTGGGATCCCCCTCAGCTCTCGTTCTACCGAGGGAGCAGCTCCCCTGCTGCCAAACCCAAAAATAGAAAAACTGGCTCCCACCCCAACGGATCCCAGTTGCGCTAGAAATTGCCGCCGGCTGAAAAACATCTCTTCTGGAGTGACCTGTGCCTCTCGTTGCCAGGGGTGAGGAACTCGGATCCCGAACATCCATCAGCCATCCTTTGATTCAGAGTCAGGGAAAAAGTCTGCCGCCCGAACTACTACATCCTAAATGAATTACTACATCCTAAACGGATCTAAGCCGACATTCCCCGAGCTCGTTTCCAGCGCTGCCCCATGTGTAGTCATTTCAAATGTAGTCATTTCAAACAGCAATGAAACGATTTGTTATGTCTGTCCCTGGCTCCCCTCTCCTTTTGAGAGAGGGGTTGGGGGTGAGGGAAACCCTGCAGGCTGGGATGATCGGTGACGAAATCACGGTATAGCCGTGTTGGCTGAGTCCGTGCTGCTGGAAAAAAGTGTGGGGATCAGCTAAGGACTTGAGCTGGGCTCCGGCAAAACGTAGATGGACTCCACTTGCCGCCCTGCCGATGGCACTGCCTGGATGGTGCCCTTGTCGATGTGGTAAATGACTTTCTCCGCTTGCAACTGATTCTCCCCTTGGTTGATGATGACTTGGCCCTCCAGCTCAATGCGTTGCTCCTGGCTGTAGTAAACAGCTCTTTGGGCACGGGCCGTAAGCCGCTCGGCAGGAAAACTGAGGGTGACATTGCCGATGGCCGTAAAAACCCCTGTGTTGGCGTTGGCCTCCTGCACATCGGCGCTGATGCTGATGGCACGGGGATTCTGACCCCAGGCCGGGATCCCAAGGGCCAGCACCACACCCACAGCCCAGCCCAGCGTCCCTAGCCGCTGCCAACCCTTCCGGTCAAACGCCATCTCCAAAGCCATGCCCCATCACCCCGTCAAACCACCACAGCAGCCAGTCTAGCCCGTCAATCCAGGTCACAATGGCGGGGGGCAGCCTATGGGTCCGTTCCCTTTCCCCCCTGGGGCAGAGCTTGGGCAAGCTGTCTTTCCAATTCGGCAACCCGCTGCATAAGCTGTCGGTTGGCTTCCAGCAGCTCCCGCGCCTGGCTGTTGAGGTAGGGATCCGATTCCCACCAATTGATGCCGATCTCCTTGGCCTTATCCACCGAAGAAATCAGCAGGCGAATGCGCACATTCAGCAACTCCACATTGCCCACCGAAACGGTGATGTCTCCGGCGATCACAATGCCCTTGTCCAGCACCCGCTCCAGCACATCGGCCAGCGAGGAGCCATGAGTAGCCGTGGTCAAGGGTTGAGAGCTAATCGGCACAGAGTTCATCGACCTCCAAAGTGTACCAACAGGCAAAAGACTCAGCCAGGCAGTTGGTCTAGCAGATAATTCAGCAGCTGGGATCCCTCTTCATAGCGCTTGCCGGCTCGGGGCAACAGCACATCCGCACACAAAGCGCGAAAATCGGCATTCTCTTTGCTAACTGCCAGCTCATGTTCCTTGACAATGCGCCCGATCATCAAACAACTGCGCAGGCTGGGGTGGCGCGTCAGATCCAACTTGCGGCGAAAAGCCCGCACAATGTGGACGATCTTGAGGGCATCGGGGCCGGATAAGCCTATTCGCGAGGTGAGAATCTCCTTTTCGGTCTCGATGTCCGGCTCCCCCATATCGATGGTGATCATCCGATCCAGCAGCGCATCTTGGGCCCTGTGAACCCCGGTATATTCCTCCGGGTTAGAGGTAAAAATGGCCCGGAACTGGGGATGCACCCGCAGATATTCCGAGCGGTTGCTGTCCGGCGGCAACACCAGCAGCCTCTCCTCCAAGGCACTCAGGAGAGCATTGTTGGCCTCAGGGCGGGAGCGATTGAACTCGTCGTAGATGAGGGTAAACCCCTCTCGGCAAGCCAAGGTGAGGCGGGCATCCACCCAGCGCTGCTGCACATCCTCCTCCGTCTTCACCACCGAGTGAATGAAGTTGTCCACCACCCGCCGATGGGTAAAACCGGTGCGCCCCCCGATGAGGTCGGAAGAATCGAAGCGGTCATCCCCATAGATCAGCATGATGGGACGGCCCAGCAGGCTGGCCAGATGCATCGCCAAAGTGGTTTTGCCCGTACCCGAAGGCCCCCGCAAATGCACCGCAAAGCCCGATTGCAAATAGCGCAAAGCGCGGCGGGTAATCCGCTCAATGTAGGGGGTGTTCACGAACTGGCGGGGACGCGCCTGCAGAACCGTGGCCATGGAGATACTCAACCTCTTTGCTGCCCTAGACTCCTTTGCCTTGACTATAGCCCGGATGTTCTTCCTGCGCTCGGCACAACTAAACTGCGACCGTCCCCGACACCATGCGCCGCAGCGTAGCCAAGATTTCCGAGGGATCCACCCCCAGATCCACCGCGCCGCGGGCCAACAAATCCCGCACCCGTTCCCGATCCCCAATTACCTGCAGCAGGGTCAAGTTGGGATCCTGCGCTTGTAGATCACTCACATACTTGTTGACATAGTCAAGGATGGGATCCACCTGTTTCTCAACAGTAGGCGGAACTTCAGGGGGTTCGAGCGTTGTCAAGCCCCCTGGGGGTTGGGAAACAGAGACCGGGGCGGACGGCTCCACCGGGGTTTGACCTTCGGCTACAGGCGTTGAGTCGGAAGCAGTCTCACCGGCAGTCGCAACGGCACTGTTAGAGCTTGCACTGGAAGTGGAGACTTCAGGTTCTGGGATGAGGTCAGGGATCCCATTGCCCCACACCTGCTTATGCAACTCCGCCCGGAAAGTGGCCAGGGATCCCCGCAGGGCCTGGGCCTGGGCTTGCTGTTCCTGAGCCATCTGAGCCAGCTCCTGTCGAGCCATTTGCCGGAGAGCCTGTACCCACTGCCGCAAATCGGCGCAAAAAGACTGCCGCGCTTGCTGAGTTTTGTCGGCCATCGCCTGCCGAGCCTGCGTATAGGTGCTCAGCAAATGCTCCACAGCCGCAGTCAAGTTAGCCCGGAAAGCCTGCAATTGCTGCCGGCTGACTTCCAATTGAGCAGCTCGTTCCTGCTCCAGGCGAGCCAGACTCTCTGCCACCGACTTGGCCCGCTGAGCCGCCGCTTCCGAACGGGAGCATTCGTCCAGGGATCGCCTCACAGCCCGCTCCTGCCTCAGTTTCTGCAATTGGCTGCGGGTTTGCTCCGTCTGGTGCCGTATTGCTTCTTGTCGTTGCTGGCGGCGCTGCCCCAGCTCAACCATCAGGGCTTGGTGCTGCTCTAGGCGCTGCTGCCGGGATCGGCTTAACAAACTTCGGTTTTGAGTCACCCGCCGGCTGCGAGCTATGGCCCATTGTTCCTGCAAACTCATGGTGTTCAATCCCTTACGTCGTGTTCAATGCTTGGGTGGATACAGCTTCTCTGCCTGTTCCCAACTCGATGGCACTGCCAACCTGTAGCTCAGTGCGGCTGCAAGACTCAATCCTCGAACAAAACCCGCAGAAGCAAGGCAGAGACCGGCGGTGGATCCCTGCCTCGCTTTCCGACGGCTAGCTTCCTACGCCTCCGCCCAGAGAGCATAACTCATCCAACCATTGCGATGCTCAAGGCGAGAGGGTTGTGGGCACTTTCCTTGGTTGAGTGATTTTGGTTAGGCAGATTTAGACGGCAGGAGCAGCAGCAGTAGCCGTCAGACCCACAGCCTCAGCGTACTTCAGGTAGGTTTCCACGGAAGCCACAACGACGCGGGCTTCAATGGCCAACAGCTCGATCCCAACCAAAGAAACACGCACCCAGGCATCGACCACGATACCTTTATCCAAGATGCGATCGATCACTTCGGCCAAGCTGGACGAGGAGTTCACTTTCTCTACTGCCATAACGATCTCTCCTGCACTGATACTGCTGATACTGATGAGGGTTGAAAAGGACAGACAACTCGGCGGCAAAATGGCATGTAGAAGGGATCCCAGCTGAGGATTCACCTTCCCTAGGGCGACAGCCGCACCCTCTATCACCCTAGCCCTATTGTGCTGGCTTTTTTCGGGGAGAACACCCGTAGATTCGCTTAAAAAAGACGGCGAACTCGAAAGGTTTACCGCTTTTCTAAGCGCCATCCCCCCTACATAGTACTCGCCAGCAGAAAAAATGGGCAAAGATGAGGGCGAGTTTTGAGCCCAAGTTGTGGAAGTGTGGTGGAGGGGCAGTGGGAAGCGGCAGGGATCCCCTATACTGGGGGCAGTGGGCTTGCTGACATACCGTTTCTCGCTGGCTGATAGGGCTGTCGTGACCGATTTCAACACCGGGATCCCGAGCGTGCGTCGCCTGCAAAAGGTCATCAAGGATCGGGAAACCCTCGAGGTCAAACTCAATACCGGAGATGTCTTCGTCGGCCAGTTGCGCTGGCAGGATCCCGATTGCCTCTGTTTAGCCGATGCCGAGGGGCGGGAGTCGCTGCTGTGGCGGTCTGCCATTGCTTTCATCAAGGTCAGGCCTCAGTCTTAAGTACTGCTCCGGATCCCTGTACAGCTCTTCTTCCCAATTTTTGAATTGAATAAATCTTTACAACAACTCAGGGCTTTTCTGTCTCCCTCTGAGGGCAGTTTTCTCCAGTTGACCCACTCCTGCTGGGTTTTTGGAGCGGTTGACTACCCTGCCGTCGCCCTGAGTCTATCCCAAAGCCGTCCCCCATTGCTCCGCAACGCTGTTGCAACTGCGTCAGCGGGCCGTAGGCCTTGAGGACGAGGCTTTAGACCCAGTTTTTTGGTAAAAATGCCAATTAAGAAGGGTATGATAAGGAGTGTTAAAAAATCTGATCTCTCCTCACCCAACCATGACGACTGCCCCCATTGAGATACCTCTTCAGCCTGCCGCCCAACGGCATAACCACTACAGCCGCGAAGACTTTTTTCGCTTTGACCTCTCCCAGGGATCCCTTGTGGACTGGACGGGTGCCCGCAATGTCTTGGTGAGCGAAGACTTTATTCTGGGCTTGCAGCAGGGCCTGGAGGAAGAAGTGGGAGATGCCTCAGCTTCTCTGATGTACACCATCGGTCAAGAGTGGGGACGCAACGATGCCCTCCATTTTTCCCGCTGGTTTGAGGAGGAATATCGGCGCCACCCCAAGCAGAGTAATCTAATGTTTCTCTTGGAAACCTGGTGGTGGCCTCTGACCTCGCAAGGATGGGGACGCTGGGAGGTCGAGACCGAGAGTCG
The DNA here is from genome assembly GCF_047462115.1 of Synechococcus sp. R50.1. NCBI lineage: Bacteria > Bacillati > Cyanobacteriota > Cyanophyceae > Synechococcales > Synechococcaceae > Synechococcus > Synechococcus sp. R50.1. The sequence continues at coordinate 75,260 of NZ_JANSIN010000002.1, forward strand.
GCGGCAAGGGTTTATTTTCATCAACCTCTTTGACTCCGCCGTGGCCCGCACCCTGGGGGATGTCGGTAAACCTGTCTGTCATCTTTACGCCGGATTGTTTGCCGGCTTTTTTAGCACCATGGTGGAACGGCAACTGAACTGCATCGAGATCCAGTGCTACTCCATGGGAGAAAGCTACTGCAAGTTTTTGCTCGGCAGCAAAGATCGCATCGATGCGGCTGCCTTCTGGCTAAACGAAGGGGCCAGTGCTGGTGAAATTGCCCAAAAATTGCGTTCAGGTCAGGGAGTAGCTAAGGCATGACCTGGAAGATTACTTTAGAGGATTCGGTGCAGAGCTTTTTTGCCCGTCTAAATTGGGATAACCGCCCCCTACAGATGCGCTCTCTGCCAATGCCTTTTCTGCAAGTGCGGGAGCATTTTGGTTCCATCCCCTGGGCGGGGGATCCCCTGAGTTTGGCTGCGCATTCTCTGGGATCCCTGTCGGCAGCACCAGAACCCGAGCCGGCAGAAGAACAGATCACCTTGGCAGATCTGTTCAGCTTGTTTTGAGTCTCCTAGCACCCACTGACATCCGGAAGAAGCGAGATGGTAAGCCCCTTGGAGCAGATGCTGATCGAGTCGGAAGCCCGCTACCTCAAGCCAGAGGAGCTGGAGCATCTGAAGGCCTATGTTCTCGGCTGGCCAAAACGACAACATGTGTACCGAGTTTTGCGGGAACGGGAGAGCCAGGTGGTGAGCAAAACCCTAGATGCCCTGCAAAAGGAGATGCCCGACCTTTCCCCCCAAGTGTTGGATCTGTGCCGGCGACACCTGCTGTTGCTGCTGCGTCACAGCGCTATGGCCATGTTGCTGCAGGACGAAAACCTCCTGAAGGAGCGGCTGCTCGAGTGGATGGAAGAAGAGGTGCGCCTGTACGGGCTGCAGAGGGTTTATGAGGTTGCCTATCGGATTTTCCAGCAAGAGCTGAGAGACCATTTGGCTCCTGGAGAGTTGGAGTTTATCCGCCCTTTGATCACCCAGGTACAGGTGGCCTTGCTGTTTTAGAGCTAGATACTTTTTTGCTTTTTGCATTTTTCGGTGCTAGAGCGCTCTATCTCAACTAGCCGGAGACTTCAGTGTCGTTGGAGTTAATGTTAGCGTTGTAGTAAATCTGCCCAAGGGGTATTCAATTGCTGGAGGGATCGCCATAAGATTTGGAGCGTAAACAACCGTTCTCCCAGCTCAACAACCAACGAACTGTCAACTGCACCCTACTCCTATTTGGATGCTTAAAGCTCAATAACGACTTGGATTGGATAACCAGGGGATCCCTTATGAACGGCACCAGCTCTATCTCCAATGGCTCAGTCACCTTTGATCCCTACACGCCCGTTTTGGCCAACTACTACACACCCAGCGCTTATCTGCGAAGCGATTTGGAATCGGGCTTACTGGAAAGTCGCCACGGTGAACGTCTCTTGGCCCTTCCAGAGGCATTGCTGCGGGGCATCTACACGGGCCTGGAATACGAGACCGGCCAGGCTGCTCGTTTGGTATTGCGCAACTGTGGTCGGATGTGGGGCAAGGAGTTTTTCCGCCGTTTTGCCCAAGAACTCTCCGACTACTACCAGAAGCCTTTGGCCGAGCTGGAGATGGGCCTTTTCCTGCAAAGTCTGAGACAAGCTTGGAAAACTCATGGCTGGGGATTGATCGAGATCGACTGGACTTACAAAGATCAAGGAGTGCTGGTGGTGTCGATTCGCAATTCCCCCTTCGCTGCCGTCACGCCTCCCCATTTCAAGCGGCCGATGGGCTTTCTGGAGGCAGGGCTGTTGGCCACCTGGTTTAGCCAGCTAACCGGCCAGGATTTGCTCTGCGTGCAAACCGCCAGCGAGGCTTTGGGAGCAGAGAGCAATTTGTTTGTCGTGACCGCTGCCGCCCGCCTCAAAGAAGGAGAAGCCTGGGTGGACTCCGGCCTCAGCCACGAGCAGATCCTGGAAAAGCTCCTGCAGCCCAGCTAGGCGATGGGGGCTGGTTTTCCCCAGAGGGATGGGATCCCAACAGGGATGAGTCTGTATAATTTTCTGGAAGCGAGGCGAGCTCAAGCGCACGAGGGTGTGGCCATTGGGGTGGCGAGTCAGAGCAATTCGGGGAGCCATCACCGTACCTACAAACAGTGCCGAGGCCATTGGCGCGGCGGTGGCTGAGCTGCTGGATACGCTAGAGCACCGCAACGCCCTCGATCCGGCTGAACTAGTCAGCGTTATTTTTTCCGTTACCCCTGATTTAAATGCAGCTTTTCCCGCCCAGTTTGCTCGTCGTCGCCCCGGTTGGGAGTCGGTGCCTCTGTTGGATGTGCAACAGATGGAGGTGAGCGGCGACTTACCCCGTTGCATTCGGGTTTTGATCCAGTTGAATACTCCACTTGCTCAAGCGGACATGCAGCATGTTTATCTGCGAGGTGCCCGCGAGTTAAGGCCAGATCTCAGCACTGTTTGATCGATCCATACAGCACCAGCACAGGGTTGACACTCTCACCGACTAAAGTCGGGGGATTTCTACACTGGAGGTGGGACAGTCTGTTGCCATGGGCTACATGGGGCATGATGGATCCCGGATTTGCCCGGCTTATTCTGGGGGAAAAGAATGGCTTAACTCAAGTTGATCCGGGTCGTATCACTACTGATTTGGGAAGGCGCAGAACATCCAGATTCACTCATAGACTTACTTGGACTTACAGTCATTTTAAACAGGTATGAAACATTTCCATCCAGCTCCCCTTTCTTTTTGGGAGATGGGGTGATGGCAGCGGCACAGAGCACTTGGGGGGCTTCTCAATTAGCTTAAAATGACTCTACTTAAGATAAGAGTAGATCTGAGAGCTCAAGGAGACAGCTTTTCTCGCAGACGGTTTTCCCACTGTTGCAGTTGCTCTTGGCGAGCGGCCACCTCTGCTTCGCGACGGCTCAGCTCTTGGCTTTGCCGAGTCAAGGATTGCCGCCAGCTTTCAATCTCCGACAGATCCACCAGACTGTGGGTTCGGGATAGGTTGTGCAACATCTCCACCAGCTTCATGGCTGCCTCTTCCACCTGCCGTACCTGCCGCTCTTCCGAAAGCTCAACCAGCAGCAACACCCCAATGTTGTAAGGGCCAACCTCTTTGCAGGTGACCCCTTCTGGCTTGCGCAGCGGCATCCAAACCCCGTCCTCGGCCTGCCGGGCCAAGAGCTGCAGCTCCCCCTGGCCGAAGAGACTTTTTTTGTGTACCCGTGCCAGATACAGCATGGAACATGCAGGAAGATGCTGCCGATTTTAGCACCGATCCCTTTTATTGAAGAGGGATCCCGTTCCTACACCCAAACCTGGGTTTTGTTGTCCGTGCCACCAGGAGGATCAATGCTAGGATCGGCTGTGGAATGGGTAAGGCTCAACGCTCTCCCGTCTTCATCGTTTAGGGATCCCTGGCATGTTTCTCACCCAAAGCCCCTACTTTTTGATGGCAGCGCTGGTGGCGATTGCCAGTGGAGCCATCTTCGCGGTTCGGTTCATCAAGCGCGAGGCCTCCGCTGAGTACGACGTGATTTTTGCCACGATGGGCCTGATCTATTCCGTCTGTTTGCTCTTGGAAGGTCAGCGGCTCATTCCGTTGCTGTTCTTTGCCCAGGTGCTGTTGGCGGTGATGGCCGGCTGGTTTGCCCTCGAAACTTTCCGGTTGCGCATCCTCTTGAGTGAAAAGGCACGGCAGGTGGGCGGGGCTCGTCCGACTACTCGGCGGCAAGGCTTTGTCCGCACCTATCCACCGGGCGGCTATGCCCAAGGGCGCACGGTTTCCACCCGGGCTGAGGGATCCCGTATCCGCGATACATCCTCTTACAGTCGCTCCATTCCTGGGCGCAGTGGTGAAGATCCTAGCCGTCGCCCGCGGCCCCAACTGACCAGCGATACCCGTGTGCGTCCCCGCCGCCGACCCGAAGGGGATGAGTATTACGAGGAGCCAGGGGTCCGCCCGCGTCAGGATACGGACTACGATGAACCAGCACCGCCGCCAGAGGCCCGCCGCCCCCGTCGTCCTGCCACCGAAGAGTATCCAGAGGATGTGGATGTGCAGGAAGAGCGCAGCACAGGTACAGCTACCCGCCGCCGTCCCCCACGGCTGCCCCAAGACCAAGGGGAAAGCTACGCAGATGAACCCCCCCGCCGTCCTTCCCGCCGCGTTGTCGAAGTAGAGCCAGTAGAGGTGGAGCCAGAAGAGTATGATGACGATCTGTTCTGATAGGCTCTCAATGCCGATCTGAACTTGATAGAAGCAGCGCCAGGGTCAATTAGTCGGATCCCTCAGCCTGTGTTGCGCATCCCGGCGGCAATGCCGTTAATGGTAAGTAAAGCTCCACGCAGAAGTTCAGCTCGGTCGTAGCGTGTTCGTCCGGTGCGGGATCCCTGATGCTCTCGCAGGCGCTTGAGGAGGGAGACTTGGATAAAGCCGAGGGGCACAATAGAGCGGTTGCGCAACTGCACCGAGCGCTTCAAATAAGGGTCGTTCTCCAACAGTTCGCTGTGACCCGTAATCTGCAGCACTATTGTGCGGGTGCGGTGCATTTCTTGGGCAATACACTCAAACAGCTCCATCGCCCGCTCTAGACGTTCTGGAGAGCTCATCTCCCGCACGTAGTGACGCGCTATTTGCAAATCCACCTTGGCCAAGGTCATCTCCACTTTGGAGATCACCATGCGGAAGAAAGGCCATTCGCGATACAGGTGCTGCAGGTGGTTGAGGTTGTGCTCGCCCTTGGCCACGTATTCCTGTAGGGCGGTGCCAACTCCATACCAGGCCGGCAGGAGAAAGCGGCTTTGCGTCCAACTAAATACCCAGGGAATGGCCCGCAGGGATCCAATATCCTTCTGGCTGCCGCTGCGGCGGGCAGGACGGGAGCTGATCTGCAGTTGGCTGATCTCTTCAATGGGGGTGACCTCGTGGAAAAACTCCACAAAACCTTCCTGCTCATAGACCAGGTTGCGATACACCTGCCGGGAGCGATCCGCCAAGGATTCCATTAGGCGCGACCACTCGTGCAGGTCGTTGGGGTAGGTGCGCAGCAGGCTGGCCTGGATCACAGCGCTGGTAACGGTTTCTAGGTTAAAAATGGCCAGATCTTGGAGGGAATACTTAGAGGCCAGCACCTCTCCCTGTTCGGTAATTTTGATGCGGCCCCCCACACTGCGCCCTGGCTGAGCCAAGATGGCCTCGTAAGCCGGGCCCCCCCCACGGCCCACCGAACCACCCCGGCCATGGAAGATTTGCAGCTTCACGCCATAGGATTCGGCCACCGTCTGCAGGCGTTGTTGAGCTTTGTAAATCTCCCAGTTGCTGCTCAAAAAGCCGGAATCTTTGTTGCTGTCGGAGTAGCCCAGCATCACCTCCTGCAGATTTCCCTGCTGAGCCAAGTACTGGCGATAGAAAGGGATCTCCAGCAACTGCCGCAAAACTTCCGGGGCCCGCTTCAGGTCTTCGACGGTCTCAAACAGCGGCACCACCGCCAGGGATCCGCGACCGCTAATGGGATCGTAGAGCCCCACCTCCTTGGCCATCAGCAGCACCTCCAACAGGTCGCTCAACTGGCGGCTCATGCTGATCACATAGGTTTGGCAAATGGCCAAGCCGAATTCCTGCTGCATGCGGCGCAGGGTGCGAAAGGTGGCGATCAGCTCTGCCGTTTTCTCGGAAAAGGCGATCTCCAGCGGTATCAGAGGCCGACGGGTTTGCAGCTCCTGCAGGAGAAAGGCGGTTTTTTCCTCTTCCGTCATCTCGTTGTAGGGACGCGGCAAAATGCGCAAGTACTCGAAAATCTCCGTGAGAGCGGCTTCGTGGTAGCTGCTGTCTTGGCGGATATCCAGATGGGCCAGGTGAAAGCCAAACACCTGTACCTGTTGAATGAGATGATCCAACTGACGGCAGGAAAGGCCGCTGTTTTTCAAGCTTTTCTGGATAAGCTGCAGGTCGGCCAGGAATTCTTCCGCGTTGGCATAGGCGTTGTCCACAGGGGGAGGGGTGGGCAAACAAGCGGAGTCGGCCAAGTTGCGGTTGCGCTCCCGCGTCAACTCCAGCCGCCGCTGAATGTAGCTGAGCTTGAGGCGGTAAGGCTCCTGGCGATATTGCAGCGAAAACGATTCGTAAACCTCGGGCATGAGGCGGTGATCCTGCTCAAGGGCATCCAGCAGTTGGCTGTCCACATCCCCCCAATGCAGGGAAATGCTCAGGGTTTTGGTGAGAGCCTTCACCGATTCGATGTACTTGCCCAGGATGAGGTTGCGCTGATAGCGAGCCGTTTGCCAGGTAACATCGGCGGTGACGGAAGGGTTGCCATCCCGATCCCCGCCTACCCACGAGCCGAAGTTGCAAAATCCTGCCGGCGGCGGCTCGACGCTGGGAAAAGCTTTTTTCAAGCTGCGGCTGAGGTACTCGTGCAGCAGGGGGATGGCCTGAAACAACACCTCTTCAAAATAGTGCAAGGTGTAATCGACTTCGTTCAAAACAGTCGGCTTGGACTGATGCAACTCGTCGGTACGCCACCAAAGCAAGACTTCTTCCGCCATCTGTTCTTTTATCATCTGGGCCTGCAAAGGCTGGGTTTGTTCTGCCCAATCCAGTTGGCCGAGCAGGCGAGAGAAGGCCCGTTGCTTCTCGCGAATGGTGTGGCGGACGATCTCGGTGGGGTGGGCGGTAAAAACCATGCGAATGTGCAACTGCTCCAGCAATCTGCGCAGTAGGCCCGGCGGCACCCCTTGAGCCCGCAGGTAAGGGAACAGCCGTTCAAATTTTTCGTTTTCTCGCACGGTACGTTGTTGGCTATCCACCATGCGCATGTCCGAGTCTTCTGCCCGTTCGTAGTGCTGTTCAACAATGTTGATCAACTGGAAGAAGAGGGCAAAGGCCCGTGCCGTTTGGATGGTGGCGTCGAGGCTGAGGTACTCGATAATTTGTAGTACCTCTGGGATCGGGTACTCCAGGGCTTGTCCTTCTGGGGAACACATGGAACGCAGTCGCTGCAACAGATCCACCAGAGACTGACCGCACTCCTGCAGGATCACCGATTCCCAGAGTTCTTCCACCAATTGCAGGCGACGGTTCAACAGGTTGTTCCTGCGGTTGAAGGCTTCGTTGACTTGAAGGGAATGGGCCAAGGGATCCCGTTCCCCAAACAGGGATGCCTCCTTCAGCCCGTTGGCAGAACCCGCTGCCCCCTCTGCAGCGGTCAGGTGGGGGGAAGAGGTCATGAAGGCAGCTCCTAGAATAACCATCCCAATATTAGAGCCTGTTTGTCGAAACGGCAGATGTAGCAGGTATCACGCTCAGATTGCGGTCTTCTCCGCGTCGGATTTTGTAGTTGAGCCTACAAATTGCAAGAAAAAAGTGTTTTACCTTGCCGCAATACCGGTCTAACGCCTTGTTGGCAGGAGTTCTGGTGGCTGCCACCCTGTTTATCAACGCACATCTGCTGGATCCCGACCAGGGATTGGACGAGATCGGGCAACTGCGGGTGGAGGAGGGCAAGATCGCTGCAATTGGACGCCACCTGCCTGTCTGTGGGGCAGAAGTTGTGGATTTGCGAGGGCAGCTCCTCACCCCTGGCTGGATCGATATTCACACCCATGTTTTTACATCAGTGGGGGATTTTTGTCTGCCGGCGGATGAGGTGGGGATCCGCTCAGGGGTGACCACGGTGGTGGAGGCGGGGATCACCTTCCCGGCGTTTTGTGCAACGGTGGCGTCAACTGCCCAGACGCGGGTTTATGCTTTGATCCTTACTCTGCTCTACATCGCCACTGCGGATTTCATCGCCCACCGCCTCAGGCTGGCTGTGGATTGGAAAAATCAAGATCTGGATCGGGCCAGAGCAGTGATCGAGACCCATCGCCAGGTGGTGGTTGGCCGCAAGGCTCGTCCCACCCTCAAGCTGGGAGAGAGGGAATCACCCACGCTCACTTCCGCTCTGATTCTTGGCGAAGAATATGCCTGCCGATCATGATTCATCTGGGCCGCTTCCGGATGGATGAGGTGTTGGATCCCTTCGATTTGTTGGATCGCCTGCGTTCGGGAGAGATTGTCAGCAACGAACAAAAGGCCCGCGCCCGCGACTACGCATTGCAGGTGGTAGAGCTAGAATCCAAGGCAATTGCAGCTTTCAACCGCAAGTTGGCAGCCTTGTCACCGGCTTGAGCCGCTCTGGAGCGGATGCCCATTTTATGATTTCGGATCAGCAGTGGATGGAACGGTGTCTATCCCTGGCCCGTTCCACACCTCAGCGTCCCTCTCCCAATCCGCGGGTGAGTTGCGTGATCGTGCAGGGGGATCGGGTGGTGGGGGAAGGCGTTCATCCGGGGGCAGGGCAGCCCCATGCGGAGGTGTTGGCTCTGCAACAGGCGGGATCCCTGGCCAGAGGCGCAACGCTCTACGTCAACCTGGAGCCCTGCAACCACTATGGGCGCACTCCCCCTTGTACCGAGGCCATCCTGGCCGCCGGGATCCGGCGGGTGGTGGTGGGGATGCAGGATCCCAATCCCTTGGTGGCTGGCAAAGGGATCCGCCGCCTGCAGGAGGCGGGGATCGACGTGACGGTGGGAGTGCTGGAGCGGGAGTGCCAGGAGCTGAACGAGGGGTTTGCCTTCGCCATTGTGCGGCAACAGTGTTTCGGCCTGCTGAAATACGCCATGACCCTGGATGGCAAGAGCGCCGCCGCCACCGGCCACAGCCGCTGGATCAGCAACTCTCCGGCGCGGCAGTGGGTACACCAACAGCGGGCCTGGCATGATGCCGTCATCGTTGGATCCCGAACCGTTTGGCAGGATAACCCGCGCCTCACCTGTCGCCTGGCGGAGTTGCAGGGATCCCAGCCGTTGCGGGTTGTTCTCAGCCGTTCTCTGAACCTGCCCCCTTCTGCCCATCTGTGGCAGGTGGAAGAAGCGCCGACGTTGGTGATCACGGAAGCCCCAAAGATCCATCCCCTCTGGGGATCCCTGGCCAAGCAGGGGGTGGAGCTGCTGCATCTGCCCCAAGTAACCCCCTCGCGGGCGGCACAGGTGCTCTTTCAGCGGGGGTGTCTGAGTGCCCTCTGGGAATGCGGGGGCACGCTGGCCTGGGCAGCCCTCAAAGATGGGGCGATCCAGAAAGTAGCCGCCTTTATCGCTCCCAAGATCCTAGGCGGAGCCGCTGCGCCAACCCCGGTAGCAGGGGAGGGGATCCCTGATGTCAACCAGAGCTGGCAACTGGTGGAGCCCCGGCTGGAGACCTTGGGGGATAACTGGTTGATCATCGGAAAGATCTCCTCTTCAGTTGGCCACAGTAACCTACTAAATTGACCAGCTTTCGATTGCCATACAGGGAGATTCAGGTTTCTGAACGAACAGGCTGATATCTGTTCAATGTAAATGGATATACTCATCAGAAAAACACGGCATTTCTGCAAAGTGGGGTTCAGAATTGAGCTCAATTGTGCTAGGCTGGTCAATGTTTTGGGGGGGTCAATTGACGTTTTGGTAAGGTCAGCAAAATCAAGCTGTAGGGATCTATCAAGATTCTTCTGAGGTGAGCCTTGTAAACGGCAACGACCTTGTTCAGCCCTTCTTTGCTTGCCCAGTGAGCAGTTTGAAAGCTCTCCTGTCCCGTTTTCAGGTGCAAATCCCAGGATAAGGAAGGGCATTGTGTTGAATCTTTTTGCCGGCCTGCTGTTTGCATCCGCTTTCCTCAGCCCATCGGGAAACGTCGTCATCGAGGGGGATCCAGGGGAGTGGGTTTTCGCCGATCATCAAGCTCTGGAAGGGCTTACTCTAACCCTTCTCATACGGCCTGGAGAGAGCTTGGCCTCTTGGAGAGAAATGCTCTCCGTCATGGACGTTCATGTCCAGGGATCGCCGCGCTTTCTCGCCAACCACATGCGGGACAACATCCTGGCTAGCTGCCCCCAAACGACTTGGGAGTTTCATCGGGAGAGCGAAGAAGATGTGCTCTACGAGTTCCGCAGTGCTGGCTGTCGTGGAACGGTGAGTGGAGTTGAGGAACATGAGATTGGCCGGATCACCCGAGGCCCAAGCGGCAGTGTGCGCATTGCCTATGCCGCAAAGCCAGAGATGACGTCCGAAGTGCGAAGCCGCTGGCTGAACTTACTGGGCAGCGAGGTGGGGACAGCTCAGGGTTTTCCCATTCGCAACCTCAGCGGGGCGATTGCACAGCCTTCTTCCCCGGTTTCGGAAGCCCCAACCGCAGAGCGGCAGATCGCCCGGTGGCTGCAGGAAGCAACCGATGCCCTGAAGCAGCAGGAAGATTTGCTGGCCGAGCTGGATCGCCTGGGTCAGGCTGCGCAAGCAGATGCCCGTGCCTACAGCCAAGGAACCCCCAAAGAGGCGGGGCTAAGGACAATCGGCCTGTACCAAGGTCGGGGGGACGGCAGCCCTGGCGAGGCCACAACCGAGTTCAAGACCACTGACACCTTGATCTGGGCCATCTTGCCGGTGGGCAACCTTCCTGCCAACGCCAAGGTGGAGATGCTCTGGTACTACGAGGGCGGAGAAGCTGGGGGCGAGCAACTAATCCGCAAGCTCGATGTTCCCTGGGATCCCTTGGCCGATACCGTGCGAGGCTTTCTGAGCTTCAGCCAACCCTACACCGGGCGCTACCGCGTCGAGATTCATGTCAACGGCGAGAAGGTAGGAATTGGCCGCTTCACAATCCAATAGTCTCCTGCAAGAAGTACCCCTCCTACGGGGTTACACAGGCTTGGGGGTGGACAATCTCCATCACCAACTCCGACGGGGTGAAGACTGTTGTGCTGGGATCCAGAGGGGGGCTTGCTATCCTCGACGGGTTCTGCTGACAGGCCTGGCTTTGAGGTTGTAGATAAGGCTGGTGCGGTATTGCAACAGCAAATTGCGCAGATAAAGGGGCAAGTTGCGTCGGTAGAGGGAGCGGGTTTTGCGGTAGATAGACTTGCTGCGCCGGTTAATTGCTTGGCTGCGCCGCTGCAAAGAGGTTTGGAGTGGACGTTGGAGTGCCAGGGATCCGGGCACACGCATCAACCTTGGCCGTACCATATCCCCCCTCGAGAGCGGCGTTGAAAGTTGGATCCAGTGTAGGGGATCCTCAGGGAAGCAGCCGCCAGCGGGTCAGCCTATTGCGCAGGCGGTCTGCCCAGCTTGCCGAGATCCCGGCAAAAGTTTCATCCCTCTCCAGATCTTGCAACAACTGCCGACCCAGAGGTGCCAGACGGTACCGGTCGGTGATCCCCTGCCCATCCACTTCCCGTCGCAACAGCCCTACCTGAATCAGCCACATCAGCTCCTGATCCACCCGCATTTCCGATAACGGGCGTCGGCTGTAGCCCGCTTGAACGCCGGCCCAACCTGCAATCTTTGCCGGCGGGATCCCTTTTGTGCTCATGGCCTGCAGCAAGGGCAACCGAAAAGGGCTGCAAATCCAGGCACGCCAAGCCCTTCTGTACACTGACTCAGAGTCATGGAGCATGAGGGACAAGGGGAGTCCTTATGTTCTTATTCAATTCTGTCAATGGCCGTTGAGCAGCAGGCTTGTTACAATAAATTACGATATGTTGATCATCCTTGCCATTGTTGTCCTCCTGGGATTCTGGGCGCTGCGCTTGATGGAGCAGGCTTTTCAGAGTCAGGAGTTCTCACGCATGTTGGCAGGGACACTGGTGGCTGTGGCTGCCGGCGGCGTCTTGACCTGTTACTTTCTGATGAGCGATACCCTTCAGATGTTGTTTCATCTGCAAGCGCAGTCCCCCTCTTCCTACTCTCAAGATCTGCTCTCCGATTTGAGCTGGCTTGATCAGTAAATGGGCGGTCATGAGCTACACCAATGCAGTAGCTCCGCTAGCGAGGTTGTGACGCAGCTTTTATAGTCGTTTTAAGCCGGAATGAAACATTTCCATCTAGCTCCCCTCTCTTGCTGGGGGTAGGGCGGCAGCGGAGAACGCTTAGGGAGTGTTTCAATCTAGTTTGAAATGGAAGGCCAAAGTATCTGGGGTTATGGCATCCTCCTGCATCCGCAAGGATGGAGTAGCAAGACCTGCCGCCCGCTTGCCAACAGTGAGCGGGAGAAATCCTGCAAGCTGTGAAAAAATCCGTTGACTTGAGCCGCGGGAAGAATGTCAATGGGCCAATTGGGTTGCCAGCCAGGCTCGGATGCTTCGGATCATTTGGTGGTTGGGGGCCAGTAGGTTCTGGTAGATCAACTGTCCAAAAGCATCGATGGGGCTGAACTCTTGCCCGACTTGGAAAGGGTAGCTAAAACCCAGTGGAGTGAGGTGATCCCCCTCGAGATGCTGCCACTCGGTGTGGCCTTGATACTTGCGGCAAAGCTGCTGGTAGAGCAGAGGAATGTCGTCAATATCATCCTGTCGAAATTCTACGAGCAGGTTGTGTCTAACCGGATACTGCTCCTCAATTAAGCGGTTGGTTTCTGCTGGGGAAGGCTCGAACTCTAACCACAGGTTCACAGGCGGCGAGGAGGATCCCATCCACATCCGCCACAGATCGGCAAGCTGTTGTTGAGGCCAAGCTTGGGCCAACAGCCGCAGCAATGGCAAAGCCCGATCTAGCCCGGCATTGCTGTAGGCCAGGAAAATATTGCCTCGCCGCTGGGATCCCAGAGAAGGAACGGCTAGACAAGAGAGGATCTGCAACTTACAGCCCAGGCTATGACCCAAACCAAACAGGGGCAACTCCAGCAAACCCTTGCTTTGCAGGCTTCTGTGCAAAGATTGGGCTGCGTTGAGCGCCAGTTGGGCGTGATCGATATCGGTGGTGTAGGGGGTGGCAACAACGGCCATGCCCATACGGGCCAGTTCTTCCAGCAGGCGGCTGTAGAACACTTGCGGGGCAGCTCCCACAAAAGCTCCACCCAGAAAGTGAACGACGGCGCGGGGTTGAGGGGGCAGAAGGAACCAAGTATGCCCATCGGTTTGCCAAGTTGGTGCCATGGTGTTGCAACCTCGCCTGCGAGTTTGTTGAAGCTTTCCCCATAACCCAGCGCTCGGCAGATCCCACTTTGCCCACTTTACGCCGGTTCCCCGCGCTGGCCAGCCCCTGGAACTCATCCTAATGGACATCTTGCCCAGACATGGGGATCCCCAGTTAACTTCTGATGCAGCAGGCAAAACTCTGCCCCGCCTCAGACTGAGGTTCTAGCACCGAAGGGTAGTGCGCTACACTCGCCGAGATTGGGTTTTGAGTGTAGGATCCCTGCCCAAAAGTTGCTGTGGCTGCTATGACTAGGGCAGTGGGTGGTGAGGGATCGTGATGAAGACTTCACAGCTTGCAAAAGGATGCCTGCTGATCGATTGTCGGGGCTTTGATGAAAAGACGATAAACCTGTTTTTTGCACCTGGGCCCGATCCCTATCGGGAAACAGAAGAATTTCTCCTGGACTGCGAGATGCGGGCAGATGAGCTGCCCCGACATTTGCGGCGGGCCTTGCTGGAGTTTCAGTTGTATTCCAATTCGGAAGGGATCCTGCTGCTGCGGGGCTTGCCCGTGGATCCCGGACTAGACCATACCCGCACACCGGCTCTGGCGCAGCGCTCCGAGGAGAAAACCACTTTTGTCAGCGAACGCTGCTTGGCAATGATCGGCAGCCGCTTGGGGCATTTGGTCTCCTACATTCAAGAAAAGAACGGGGATTTGTTTCAAAACTTGGTGCCTACTCCCGGCAGCGAAGAAGTGCAATCTTCTGAGGGATCCCGCACTCGGCTACAGTTTCACCGCGAGACGGTTTTTCATCCCCACTCACCGGAGTTTTTGCTGCTGTTTTGCCTGCGCCCCGACCATGATCGTGTAGCGGAAACCACCTACGCCAGCATCCGTCATGTCCTGCCTCTGCTAGGAGAGCGAGAGCGGGAGCTGCTGTTTGAACCCCTGTATCGCACCGGCATCGACTACTCCTTCGGCAACCGGCAAGCCCTGATCAATGGACCCATTTTGCCGGTGCTGTATGGCCGTCGAGAGGATCCCTTCTGGAACTACGACGAAGACCTGATGGTGGGGCTCACCCCCGAAGCCAGTCTGGCTCTAGAAGCCCTGAGGAAGGGAATCCACGCTGTCTACCGAGGCATCAAGCTGGAAACAGGGGATCTGCTCTGTATTGACAATCGCCGCACCGTTCACGGACGGACTGCCTTCTCTCCCCGCTACGATGGCTTCGACCGCTGGATCCAGCGCTCATTTGTGGTGCGGGATCTCGGCCTTTCGGCAGGGGATCGCCATCCCGGTGAGCGCATCATTCGCACCGCCTTCGCAACAGATGATGAGGCCCAAGCTGCCCTCAATGGGGAGCAGGTCTGTCTCAGAAGATCCTGAGAAGTTCGCAGACTTCAGCGCCATCCATAGCTCAAGTCCGTAAAAGTACTATTGGCGATTTCCCCGAAAGGGTTTGGATGAGTCGCCCCAGATTCTGATGTCAAAATACGTGATCCTCACGATGGCTATCGCAGAGCGTTTCCAGCATTCTAGGCTTATGAGCCAAAGCCATCAATTCTTCTCACGATTGCGAGGTTAAGATGAGCATTCGCCAGATCATCGATGAGGTTTTACAATCTTCGGTTTTAACTCTGCAGCAGGAGTCCAGCATTAACCAAATCCTCTGGGAAAAAAACTATGATCTATCTGATCTAGAGGCTTTAGATAAGCTGGTGGAAGCCATTTTGCGCCAAGAGGTAAGGGCTGCTTCCGATCCCTGCTAGAAACCTAGCCTTGCTTGCAAACGACGGCAGATCTTGCTCAAAACTTACACACTTACACAACGCACAACTGAGAGCAATTGTGCATGCTCCTAGCATGAGTCGGGATGAGATTCCAATCTCTCGACAATTTCCCGGATTAAATGCTCATCAGAGCGATTGATCTCGGGGTGGAAAGGCGCCTGTTTTAAGTAGCGCTTGAGATCCTGGCAGGCTTGCTGCCAACGGCCCAACTGATAATACAACAGCCCGCGATCCCTTAGGTGGGGCAAGGATTCAGGGATCAACAACAAGATCCGTTCCGCTGCTGCCAAAGCGGGTTCCAGTTCGGCGCGGCTCAGATAAATTTGCTTGAGGTTGTTGAGCAAGCGTACCAAGATCAGGCGGGGAGGGGTGGGGCGTAGGTGGTGTTCTTGGAAAGGGATCCCAGGCCCGTAGATTTGCGACAAAAGCTCTTGACAATCTTCTGGAAATAAAATCTCCCCCTGCTGAAAGGGATCCACAAAAATCTCGGCGCCTGCAAACAGGGGCCGGATTAAAAAGTGGCCGGGCATGCCCACTCCTGCCATGGGAAAATCGATCCGCCGCGCCAGCTCTAGATAGATCAGCGACAGCGTAATCGGGATCCCGGTGCGCCGATCGATCACTTCGTTCAAAAAGCTGTTGCGTGGGTCGTAATAATCTTCGCGATTGCCACGAAAGCCCAGATCCTCAAAGAGATAGTGATTCAAGATCTTGATGACCCGCAGGGGATAACGCTCCGGGGGAAGGCGCTCTTGCACCTCTGCGGCCATCTCATCCAGAGCGGCCACATACTCTTCCACCTCCAGATCGGGATAGGCTTCTTGGGCAATCCAGAGGGCCGCCCGACCCAGATCGATGGGCTCCGATTGGATTTCAAGGGCAAAGCGTTGACGGGCAGCAGGAATGCTCATGAAATGTTAATATTAAATATTGAGGTTCTTTGCAAGGATCTCGGTTAGAACAGCAGCGTGCAAAAGCTGGTCAACAGCAAGGTCACCGCCGTCAGGAGCAGGCTAAAGCTCCAAAGCCGCAAAGCGGCAAGCAGCAGGATCCCGATCACCCAAATCAGCAGAGCATTCCAATAGGGTCGGTTGGGGGCTTTGGACACATTAATTTTCTGGAAGAAGGGCAGCAGGATGAACGATACATCCAACAACAGGCGCGGCAGCCGCAAATCGTCCGGCAGCGGCAGATCTCGCACCGCCAAATAAAGCAGCCCCCAGCTCAACAAAAGCGGGATTAGGAGCAGATAGTTGGATTCGGCCAGCAAGGGTCGATCCACCACCAGCGGAAACAGAGGGCTGATCCCCCAGAGCAGATAGAGGTAAAAGTTGAAGTTCAGCAGCGGCTGTAGCAGAGGGGGCACCTTGAAGCGTTGACCTTGGGATCCGATCCCGTTTACCTGAGCTGCGATTTTCTGGCCCAGGGATCCACCTTTTTGAGGGGTTTGCGCTGCCGGAGCCGCCCGCCAACCGCAGTGGTCGCAGTAGGGAGACTTGAACCGGTAGGCTGGGATCGGCTTGCCACAGGAAGGGCAACGTTGGATCGGACGAGGTTGAGAACTGGAAGCCATGACCACCCCGCGGTACTTCTGCCTTAGCATGCCCCAATGGCTCTCAGTTTACTCCCAGGGCAAACGACAATGTAATACAGGCTGCCCCCAAAGCCGCGCCGGCCATGACCTGAACGGGAGTGTGCCCCAGCAATTCTTTCAGGTAGGGTTCTGGAAAACGGTCGGCGCCCTTTTCTTCAAACCATTCTTCCAGGAGGCGATTCAGCACCCGCGCCTGTTTTCCAGCGGCTTGGCGGATCCCCGCGGCATCGTACATCACCACCAATGCGAAAACCACCGTCGCGGCAAACAGAAGGCTGTCCCAGCCTTCCTGCATCCCCACCCCAATGGACAAAGCCGTCACCAACGCTGCGTGGGAGCTGGGCATTCCCCCGGTTTCCACCAAGACTCGCAGGTTAACCTTGCCTGACCGCACATAGGAAAGGATCAGCTTGATGGCTTGGGCCAACACACTGGCCAGCAAAGCAACCCAGAGGACATGATTGGCCATCAACTGTTGCAGCATACGGCTCTCCAGCACAGACATGCGAGCAGGGTCTCCAGGGATCCCATCTGATCTTGTCCTCTTGTCCTGCCCTAATGCTGACGGCGAGTGATGAAGTCCGCCAGAGCCAGCAGCGGTTCTGCCCGCGGTCCGTAGGGGCGCAACGTTTCCTTGGCCGATTGAATCAGCTCCTCGGCTTTTTGCCGGGAGGCCTCTAGGCCCAACAAGCTGGGATAGGTGGCTTTGGCGGCAGCTTGATCCTTGCCTGCCGTTTTGCCCAGTTGCTCGCTGGTGGCGGTGATGTCCAAAATGTCGTCCACAATCTGAAAGGCCAAGCCAATATCGCGGGCGTAGCGGCTCAGGCGGTCCAGCAGCTCCTCATCTCCCCCCGCCAGGATCCCTCCCGAAACCACCGAGACTTCCAATAGAGCGCCGGTTTTGTGGCTGTGAATGTACTCCAGAGTTTCCAGGGAAATGGCTTTGCCCTCCGACTCCAGATCCACCACCTGTCCCCCCACCAAACCGGTTGCCGCCACAGCATGGCCAATGCGGGCGATCACCTGTAACACCAACTGCGGCGGTACCCCCTGAGTTTGGCTGGCAATGTGCTCAAAGGCAAAGGCCAGCAGGGCATCTCCTGCCAAGATGGCAATGTCTTCGCCGAACACCTTGTGGTTGGTGGGTTTGCCGCGGCGAAAGTCGTCATTGTCCATGGCCGGCAGATCGTCATGGATCAGCGACATGGTGTGGATCATTTCCAGGGCACAGGCGGTAGGCAGAGCCTGCTCCACAGTGCCGCCGGCCAACTCGCAAGCAGCCAGACAGAGGATGGGCCTGAGGCGCTTCCCCCCTGCCAATAGGCTGTAGCGCATCGCCTCGTAAATGCGCTCCGGATAGGCGGGAACCAAAGCTGCAGAGAGAGCTTCTTCCACCTGTTGCTGACGCTGGCTCAGGTAGGCTTTCAGGTTAAAGGTTTGGGCAACCAAGCGGGGTTTCCTCTCAACTCGGCAATGGGGGGATCCTTGTCGAGCCGTTCTTCAACAGACTTGTCAGGTGTCATTATCTCATGTCCACTTTAATTGGGGATCCCAGCCCAGAGGCCAAAAGGGTAAGAAGTAACAGCAAGTTGCAGCCGATGAAGAAACTGCAGGGATCCTGAGCCGCCAACTTGCGGTTGCTGTCGCCACGATGTCAGGATTCATAAGGATCTTTAGCCGGATTGCCCTCCTATGTCCCACTCGCCTGTTCAGCTCAGCGCCACCTCCTCCACCGCCAGCGGTGCGGAGCACTTGGGTGACCGTTTGCTGCGGGCGGCCCGAGGGGAAGTGCTGGATCGCCCTCCAGTTTGGATGATGCGCCAGGCGGGTCGCTACATGGCGGCCTACCGCGAGCTGCAAAGCAAGTACACCTTTAAGCAGCGTTGCGAGATCCCGGAGCTGGCCATCGAGATCTCGTTGCAACCGTTTCGGGCCTTTGCCCCTGATGGGGTGATCCTGTTCAGCGATATCCTCACCCCCCTTGAGGGCATGGGCATCCCCTTTGAGCTGGTGGAGCATCAGGGGCCGATCATCGACCCGCCGATTCGTTCGCAAGCCCAAATTGAGCGCATCCGCCTCCTGGAACCGGAAGAAAGTCTGCCCTTTATCAAGACCATTCTCAGCACCCTGCGCCGCGAGGTGGAAGGAAAAGCGACGCTGCTGGGATTTGTCGGCTCCCCCTGGACTCTGGCCTGCTATGCCGTGGAAGGGCGCAGCTCCAAAGATTATGCCCACATCAAAAGCTTGGCCTTCGCGCAGCCGCCATTGCTGCATCAGTTGCTGAGTAAGCTGGCCGACAGCATTGCCCGCTACGTGATCTACCAGATCGAGGGCGGCGCCCAGGTGGTGCAGTTGTTCGATACTTGGGCCGGACAGCTCAGCCCAGTCGATTACGAGTGTTGGGCCTTGCCCTACCAAAAGCAAATTGTGGATCAGGTGAAAGCTCGCTATCCGCAGGTGCCACTGATCCTCTACATCAACGGCAGCGCCGCTTTGCTGGAGCGGGTGGGCAAAGCCGGCATCGACGTGTTCAGCCTCGATTGGATGAGCGACATGGCAGAGGCCAGGGCTCGCCTGGGATCCCTAGCGGTGCAGGGCAATCTGGATCCAATGGTGTTGCTGGGATCCCCGGAGTTCATCCGGCAGCGCACCCTAGAGGTGATTCGAAAAGCCGGATCCCGTGGGCATATCATGAACCTGGGCCACGGCATTCACCCAAGCACTCCAGAGGCCAATGTCCATTACTTTTTCGAGACGGTGCGCCAGTCGGCAGAGCTCCTAAAAGCCCTCTAGCCCAACAGGCAGTGGGAACCCCTCTTCCCTGAGGTGTTTTTGCTCAAGGGCTGTACAGCCATCCCTAGGGATCCCCGGTGTACATCAGCGTCATCATTCCCACCTACAACCGCCGTCCCATTTTGGAGCAGTGTCTGCGGGCCCTGGCGCAGCAGCAGCCCGGCCCCTACGAGGGCTACGAGGTGGTGGTGGTGGACGATGGCTCCACCGATGGCACAGTGGAATGGCTGCAGAACAACCCCATCGGCTTGCCCCAGTGGAAACTGTTGCAGCAGGAGCACCGTGGCCCCGCCGCTGCCCGCAACTTGGGGTTTCGCCACGCCCAGGGATCCCTCATCGTCTTTATCGACAGCGACCTGGTGGTGGTGGATCACTTCTTGGCCAGCCACGCCCAGATGCTGCGACGACACGGCGTCACAGGGGATCCCCGCTCCCCCCACGAGGCCAAGGTCTTCACCTACGGGCGGGTGATCAACACGAGCAATTTTCAGGATCCCCGCTCTGAACCCTTCAAGCCCACCGATTTTTCGGCAGCCTTTTTCGCCACCGGCAACGTGGCCATTGCCCGCCATTGGTTGGAGCTGGCCTGCGAAACCCCCGCCGGCCCCTTTGACGAGCGGTTTCACCTCTACGGCTGGGAAGACCTGGAGCTGGGGGTGCGGCTAAAACGTTTGGGCCTGCGCCTGGTCAAGTGCCCCCAGGCCACCGGCTACCACTGGCATCCGCCCTTTGAGCTGCAGCAGATCCCAGGATTGATTGAGCGGGAACGGCAGCGGGGCCGCATGGGTATTCTCTTTTACCAAAAACACCCCACCTGGGCCGTGCGCCTGATGATCCAACTGACGCCCCTGCACCAATTCCTGTGGGGCCTTTTATCCCTGGGGGGCTGGCTGAACGAGAAGCGGGTGGAACCGCTGCTGCGCTGGCTGATCCGGCATGGCCGCTCGCAGTTGGCCTTGGAGCTGTGCCGGATTTTTTTCCTCAACTGGTACAACGTGCAGGCCGTTTACGAAAGCTACAGAGCGATGAAGGCGCGAAATAAGGGGATCCACTCGGCTTGAGCTGCCACCAGGGCGGGGTAAGTGAGTCGGCCATAATCCTTGCCGGGAATGAGAGGCTGGCCGGGATCCGGATCGGCACAGCTCAGGGGTTCCCAAACGGCGCCGGCCCCCTTGACAATGGCCCACACTGCCGCCACATCCCAGATCTTGGGCGAGCGTTCTACCGCCCCCAAAAGGCTGCCACCGGCCACCGCCAGCAGGTTGTAGGCAGCGCCCCCCAACATCCGCGCTTTGCAAGGGAATTGCGGGCTAATCCAATGGCTGCTGCGGGAACAGAAATTGAACAATTGGTTGGGGCCGGGTGAGGCGGTGCTAGGACGGATTGGCTGGGGACAGGCGGGATCCCGGTCGTGGCGGGTGAGAAAAGCTCCTGCTGCTGCATCCCCAGGAAACCGAGGCCAATAACCGTAAAAAGTCTGGCGGATGGGCGGCAGATGGACACAGCCAAACACCGGCACGCCCCAATGCAGCAAAGCCAAGGAGCTGCCCCAAATGGGGATCCCACGGGCAAAATTGGTGGTGCCATCCAAAGGATCCACTACCCAACACCACTCCTTCTCGGGAAAAATGTGGTTGGATTCCTCGCTCAGATAACCGTGATCGGGGTAGGCAGCGGCAATGGCCCCTTGAAAAGCGCGATCCGCCCACTGGTCAGAAGAGGTTACCAAGCTGCCGTCGGCTTTTAAGGACTCCGTCCCGCTGGCGCGAACCGTAGGGTGGGCCTGGCCAAAGTCTGCCAAGAGCTGGGATCCCACGCTGGCCGTAGCCTGCAAGGCAAACTCGGTAACCTCCAGCCAGAAAGGGGATAGAGCAGCAGTTGCAGAAGGAGCACTCATGCCCCAATCCTAGCGGGATCCCTGGCTTTTGGGGTGGAAAAGGGGTCGCAATGGCAGCGGATCCCTCACAAGCAGGTTCTAGGCCCATAAGCTGAATAGAATCAAATCATAGGTAAACTCCCCAGCTGGCCACCCTCCTCCATGAACCAGCGCCTGATTGGACAACTGATTGGCAACCGCTACCGGCTGACCTGCCACATCAGCGAGGGTGGCTACGGCAATGTGTTCGAGGCGGTGGATACCCAGCTCAATGACGAGCTGGTGGCCGTCAAGTTGTTGCGCCCGCCGCCCCCGGACATGGGCCCAGAGTACTACCAGCAACTGCAGCAACGCTTCATGGATGAGGCCAGGGTCAGCGCTCTGTTGGGCGAGCACCCCAACATCGTGCAGGTGCGCTCTTACGGCCTGTACCAAAACCAGCCCTACCTGGTGATGGAGTACCTGAACGCCAAACCCTACAGCGGCCAGGGGTTGGACTATGTGCTGGCTCGGGAAGGCCCCTTGCACCCAGAGCGAGTGGTGAACTTGGCTCTGCAAATTTGCTCTGCCCTGCACCACGCCCACAACTTTCAGATGGATCTGGGCAAGCACTCCATTCGCGGCGTCATCCACCGCGACATTAAACCCAGCAACATCTTTGTGCAGAAAGGGCCCGATGGGAAAGAGCGGGTCAAGATCCTGGACTTCGGCATTTCCAAGCTCATGGGGGAGACCTCTCGTGGCCTGACGCAGACGGGCTATTTTTTGGGCACGATGGTCTATGCCTCGCCCGAGCAAATGCGCGGAGAAAAGCTGGATGGCCGCTCCGACATCTATTCCTTGGGGGTGGTGCTGTACGAGCTGTTAACTGGTGCGTTGCCCTTCGAGCCGGATACCGACACCTTGCAAGGCTGGTACCACGTCCACAACTTTCAAAAGCCCCGCCCCTTCCAAGACCACAAGCTAGCCCACCCCATCCCTGCTGCTCTGGAGAGGGTCATCCTCCAGTGCCTAGAGAAAGACCCTGCCCTCCGCCCAGCCAACATGGAAGGGCTCAGCCAGCAGCTACAGGCTGTCTATGGAAACAAGGTTGCCCCTCCTGCCCCGTTCGTCCCCTCAAATTCCTCTCGTTCACCTCAAGGTGTTCGCCCCCCGCGGATCCCGACCGGATTTGGCCAGCCGACTTCCCAACAGCCGATGGGTCGAGCCGCCCCAGACGAGGAAGAAAAGCTACAACGGGCGGTAAGGCTGATCGAGGCAGGCGAGTACAAGATGGCCGTCCATCTGCTCAATGAGCTGATCCAGAGCGCCCCCAACGAAGCCCGCTACTATCTCTACCGCGGCCTGGCCCACCAACGGCAGGGACATTGGGGCCTTGCCCAGATGGATTATCAAGGGGTGCTGCGGCTGGAGCCGGGTAACCCTTCAGCGGAACAGGGGCTGCGCGAGGTGGAACAGAAGGTTGGGCAGGAACATGTCAACAGCAAGTCCGGCTCTCATCTGTTGGATGCACCCCTGAATGCACCCCGCCTGGGCAAAGGGTCGGCGTTGAGTTGGCTCTTGGCCAATTTGGGGGCGGCTGGGATCGGCTACCTGGGGCTGGGGGCATCAGCGCCTCTGCTGGCGGCTTTGGGATCACTACAAGAAGCGGTGGCTGGAGCCGGCCTTGGCTTGCTGATGGGGCTGCTGCAGTGGCTGGTGTTGCGGCGGCAGGTTTCGGTGGGATGGGTGGCTGCAACTTTGCTGGCCACGGCTTTGGGCTGGGCGGCGGCGGATTTCCTCGCTCCCCAGGTGGGGGTAGCAACCTCTGCTTTTAACCCGACGGATCCCTGGCTCCAAAATGCCTTGCGGGCGATGGGAGATGTGCTGCGCGGTTTGCTGGTGGGGGTTGGCGTCGGTGGGCTGCAATGGGCCTTGTGGTCTCAGGGCTGGAAAGGTGGCCGGGCTTGGCTCTTGGCGGCAGTTGCCGAAGGGGCAGGATCGGCTCTGTTGATGGGCTGGCTGCTGGCCAATACTGCCTTGAACAGTTGGCTGCTGCTGATCGTGGGGCTACTGGCCAACACGCGCCCCCTCAGCGCAATGGTGCTTTTGAATTTGCGCCGGATCCCTACTGTTCAAAATCAACAACAAGCCTCTTAGGCCCCAGGGATCCCGTTCCGAAAAACAACCGCAGTTCGACAGTCCCTTTGACTCTCTCTAGGAAAGAGGGGAGCCAGGAATTGAAATAGATCATCATGGTACTGGATCCACCTGGCTATGGGCAATTTGGCTTGGGATCCCGTAAAGCAATGGCAATTCAACTGCAACATTCAAGCAACAAAAAGGCCCCCTTTCGAGGGCTCTTTTGAGGATACTGTTGCGCCGTTTTACCGTGGTTTTCGACCTGGAAAATCCAGTGTAGGATACCGGGGATGATTGTTGATAGTTTCCAAATCTAAGTTTGGCTTACTGCTCTCACATCCACTTCCCATCCTAATTGTCGAAGGGTATAGATCGCAAAAACATAACGGCAGTCACCAACGCCGCAGAATCCTTTTCCAATCATACCCCATTTTTGGGATGTGCCTGTCAAGTGCTCATAAGGGCTAGGATGAAAGATAGCTTGACTTGTTGCCGGCCATGCTCGGTTCCTGGTTAGACAACATCTATGGCGCTTGGTTTCTGCCGGAGCGCACTTTTCGGGCACTGCGGGAACAGCCCGTTCTCTGGCAAGCCTTTGGGGTGGTGGGGCTGCTTAACGTCCTAGAGGCGATTCGCCGCTCTGGGGCAAGCCTGCCGAGCATGGTGCTGGCAGTACTGATGGGATCCCTGGGCTGGGTGAGTTTGGCGGCTTTGCTGCAGTTGCTGGCCTTCTGTTTAGGTCGGGCTGCCCCTTCCTTTTCGGCGCTGCTGTGCTTGACGGGGTTTGCCGGCTTGCCGTGGCTGCTGCTGGGGCCTGCTCAATCGTTGGGTGGGGTACTGGGATCCCTGCTGGGCCTTGCAGCGCTGCTGTGGTTTGTGGTTTGGCAGGTGCGGGCGGTAGCTGTAGCGCTGGATTTGGAGTGGTGGCGCCTGGTGGGCCTGATCCCATTGGCTTTCCTAGGGGGGATCCTGTCCCTGAGCTGGCTGACCAGCGGCGTCGTTGCTCTGGCTTCCTTGCGCTAAAGCTTATAGTTGTTTCAGGTTAGGGTGAGACGCCTGGGCTACCAAGAAAAGCCTTCTGGTTCTGCGTATTGTTGCTCCGCAACGCTGACGCGACGATGCGACCAGGGCTTTAGGTGTGGGTGCAGTGTCCTAGTTGGAGTTGAAATGATCATAATTCCCATTGGATCTTGGGGTGTGGCCAGGGATGCTTCCCCGGAATTAGCGGGGCACTCGCTGCAGATGCGGCTTTTCCTCCGGCAGAATAGCGCCCTCTACGGGGCAGACCTGTAAACAGATGCCACAGTCAATGCAGGTGGAAAACTCAATCCAAAAGTAGTCGGTGCCTTTGGCATTTTTGGTATCGCCGGGGTGGATGCAGGCGACGGGGCAAGCCTCTACACAGTCGGCCACACCTTCACAGATATCGGTGACAATTGTATGCGGCATGGATCCCTCCCAATGAACGCTCTAAGTCAAATCCTAAGTGCAGTTGCCACAAGGTCAGCCTTTACGTCGCCTGCGCTTCCTATGCTGTTGACTTTTTGATTAGAATGCGCGATATTTGCCCGAAGCTGCCTGAAAAAGATGGGACTTATATCTCAGTTCTAGGGTTCATTTTAGGCCAAAATTGCTCCCCAACGAAGAATTTTCCGGATTGTCGCTTTTTCTGACTTTGTCTGGGGCCTCTCAGCACAGCGCCAACATGTGGGAGGTCAGAGACAGTCGGCAAACCGGCTCCCGCCGCCTCGAGAGTTCTTTCTTGCCAAAAATGCCAAGGGACATACTCTGCTTTGGCCTAAGTTTTAACCGAAAGGTAGGATGATTTGCCACAAAACCAAAGGCTAAACCTCTCTGGGATCCCGCTCTTGAGATTGCCACCAACGGCTGAGGGGCCAGTACAAAGCAGGTGCCCAGAGGCTACTTAAAATAGCAGACGTGAGGGCATTGCGTTGATGGTTCCACCAGATGCTCTCCAGAGAACGCGAACCGTCGCCGCCGATGCTGCCGAAAGAGTGAAGGGAGTTCCCCAATCCATCCAGCAAAGTTTGCATTCCCGCCGGATCCAGGCCCTCGGATCCCTGGGAGGCGGCAAGCCACATCCACTGCAGCGCCATCAGGGTTTCGGCAATCACCACCATACCAAAAACGATCAAGGCCACCGAGATGAAGTCTTCTTGCATGTAGCGTTGTTTTTGCAGCTTGGCGGTGAGGATCCCGACTACGGCCAGCCCCAGCGCATGGGTAGGACAAGGGCTGGTCAGCGCATCTTGCAGAAAACCCAGGGTGACCCCGGCAACAGCTCCCTGCCAAGCTTTACGCCGCACACTCCAGCACACCACCCAGATCAAGGGCCAATCTGGGGTTAAGCCTGCCAGCTCCAAGCCCGGCCCGCGCCACCAAGGGGCCACTGCTGCCAGCAATCCTGATAGGGCAGTCACCACCCAGTTGAGGTGAGACTTGAGCTTAAGAATCAGAGGGTTGAGCATAGCGGTAGATCAAGGCCCATTCCAAGAGGCCCAGCGGCGCCGACAGTTCGACAGTGGCTTGGGGGGCAGGGCTGGCATCCAAGTTGACCGCTCGAACCGTTCCCACCACCACCCCGGCTGGGTAAAAGCTGCTCAGGCCCGAGGTCACCACCACATCCCCCACCTCTACTTTGGGAGCCTTGTCGAAAAAATCCAAAATGGCGCTCTGGGTGCCCGTACCCCTCAGGATGCCCATGTGTCGGCTGCGACTCAACATCACCCCAACACGGCTGGTGGGATCGCTGATCAGGAGCACTCGGCTGGTGTTGGGCGTGACCGACTCAACTCGCCCGATCAACCCGCCCGGCGCCATGACTACATCTCCCACCCTGACTCCATGCCGGCTGCCGCGGCTGAGGGTGAGCTGTTGCCACCAGTGATCGGCGCTGCGACCCACCACTGCTGCCGGGATCCCCGCTTGGGGCATCTGCTCGGTAAATTGCAGCAGCCGCTTCAGCTCGCGGTTTTGGTACTGCAGCTCGGCTACCAGGGCTTGCAGCTCACGGTTGGCGGCCTGGCTGAGCACCGCGGCGGGATCCACAGGTGGACGGGCCGGGGCGGTGATCCAACTGTACAGCTCCACCAACAGGGATCCCTGGGTTTGGCGCAAGCCCAATGCTACCCCCATCGCCAAAGCAGACAGGAGTAACCCCAAGCCGTAGCGCCTCCACCATTGGCGTAGCCGATTCAAGCAATACCTCTCCGACCCACTCGACTCACACCTCAAATCAGGAAATCAGGGAGAGGGAGAAGCGCCTCTAGCCCTTGAAGCTGCCGCTCAACACTCGACCCAAGGTTTTGAAATCCTCCAGAACTCGCCCTGTACCCAGCACCACACAACTGAGGGGATCCGGAGCAATGTGAACCAAGATCCCGGTTTCATGGCTGATCAGGGCATCCAGACCCTTGAGCAAGGCTCCTCCGCCGGCCAGCATGATGCCGCGGTCGATAATGTCGGCAGCCAATTCCGGTGGAGTGCGCTCCAGGGTGCGCTTAATGGCTTCCACAATCACCGAGAGGGGCTCGGCCATGCTCTCGCGGATTTCGGTGCTTTTCACCGTAACGGTACGGGGTAAACCGGAGAGCAGGTGTAACCCGCGCACCTCCATGGTCAGTTCCTCTTGAATCGGGTAGGCAGAACCGATCTGAATCTTGATCTCTTCGGCAGTGCGCTCCCCGATGGTGAGGTTGTGGACTTTTTTCATGTACTGGGCGATGGCCTCGCTCAGTTCATCTCCCGCTACCCGCACCGACTCGCTCAGCACGATCCCCTGCAAGCTAAGGACGGCTACCTCAGTGGTGCCGCCGCCGATGTCGATGATCATGTTCCCGGTGGGCTCTTGCACCGGCAGCCCGGCCCCAATGGCTGCTGCCACCGGCTCATCCACCAAATACACCTCCCGCGACCCGGCCTGGAGAGCGGCTTCCATCACAGCCCGTCGCTCCACTCCGGTCACGCCGCTGGGGATCCCAATCACAATGCGCGGAGCAATGAGGTACCGGCCCTCGTGTACGCGGTGGATGAAGTGTTTTAGCATCATCTCCGCCGTGTCGAAGTCGGCAATCACCCCATCTCGCAGAGGACGCACCGCCACGATGTTGCCTGGGGTACGGCCCAACATTTTTTTGGCATCTTCCCCCACAGCCAGGGGTTGCTTGGTGTTTTGGTCGATGGCAACCACAGAGGGCTCTTGCAGGACAATGCCTCGCCCGGCCACGTAGACCAGCGTGTTGGCAGTGCCCAAATCAATGCCCATATCACGGGAAAATCGGCTGAAGAACCCCACGGTAAGTCGCTCCAGTCTTGACTTGGGAAGAAGCAGCAAGCTTCGGTACCTACTATAGTCTAGCTATAGTCTAGTTCTGCTAGAGAATCTCCCCCGAAGATCGGGAATCTGCTCCAGAGAAACCGGCTGTAGCTGTATCCCAGCCAACTGTGGAAGATTAAATTCGCCGCTAAGGTGCAATCCTGTTGTGATTCGGGATCCCATATGCCTAAGGTTGCCATTGCTCCAGCCGGATATCCGGCCATCGCCCCCTATTCTCCCGGCGTGAAGGTGGGCAATACCCTCTACATCTCGGGCACATTGGCCCTAGATCCGGAGGGCAAGACGGTGGGATCCGACATCGCCACCCAAACTCGCGTGGTGTTGGATCTGATTAAAAGCGTCGTTACAGAAGCAGGAGGAACGATGGAGGACATCGTCTTCTGCAGCGTTTTCTTGACCGACTACGCCAACTATGCGGGCATGAACGCCGTATACAAAGAGTATTTTCCGGGGGTATTACCGGCTCGATTTGTGGTGAAAGCAGACTTGGTACGTCCTGATCTGCTGGTGGAAATTGCTGCCGTGGCCCACATTGGGGCTTGAGGATTTGAGTCTATTTGGAGATTTTCAATGCCGACTCCTATTGTGATCCCCAGTCGCCCGGATCCGGTTACCTTTCAGTTGGAAGAAACCGCCTTGATCGTGGTGGACATGCAAAATGCCTACGCCAGCAGGGGCGGGTATGTGGACCTTTTGGGTAGTGATCTCGGCGAAGCGCCGGCGGTCATTCAGGTTATCGCCCGTGTGCTGGAAGCGGTTCGCCCTTTACAAATGCCGATCATCTTTACTCAAAATGGCTGGGATCCCCAACTTGAGGAGGCAGGTGGTCCCGGCTCCCCCAATTGGTACAAATCCAACGCCCTGAAGTTGATGCGCCAACGGCCCGAGTTGTCAGGAAAATTATTGATTAAGGGCACGTGGGACTATGATTTTGTTGAGGCATTAAGACCTCTCCCTGGAGAAATCGTTCTCCAGAAAACTCGCTACAGTGCTTTCGCCGGAACTCATTTTGATATGCTGCTGCGGCAGCGGCGGATTCGCAATCTCGTGTTTACAGGCATTGCCACCAATGTCTGTGTGGAATCCACCATCCGAGAAGCTTTTCACCGCGAATATTTCTGTTTGCTGCTATCTGATTCCACCCTGCAGGTGGGGCCGCCCCTGCTCAAGGAGGCCGCCTTAGCCAATATTGAGAAGTTTTTTGGCTGGGTTTGTAGCAGCGATGAGTTTCTCCAGGCTTTGCAAGCTGCTGTGCCGACACGGGTTGGTGCAAAGACTGCATAAGGGGGTTCTTCGACGTGGAGCATTGAGGAACTAAGATAAAGCAACTCGGTCTTTTGGCGGTTGCGATGCAGCTCTCCGGCGCCTTGGTCAGCGTGGCTACCCCAGACTTGCCCCGTCTGCAGCGCTTCTATCGGGCTCTCTTGGGGATCCCTCCCCAAGTCCAGCTTCCAACAGAGGGGGATCCGGTGTACGTGGAGTTTCGTCTGCCGGGGTTGCGGCTGGGCCTTTATCGCAGCCGTCATCTCGATGGTGGTGCCCAAACCGAAGCGGTGAGCCTCTGCCTACAGGTGCAGGATTTACAGGGATCCCTGACAACACTGGA
This sequence comes from Synechococcus sp. R50.1, assembly GCF_047462115.1. NCBI lineage: Bacteria > Bacillati > Cyanobacteriota > Cyanophyceae > Synechococcales > Synechococcaceae > Synechococcus > Synechococcus sp. R50.1. The sequence continues at coordinate 104,354 of NZ_JANSIN010000002.1, forward strand.
GGGGTTGGCGGAAGCTTATCAGATCTCCATTTCCCCTCTGCGACAAGCCTTTCACGGACAGGAGGTGGATTTTCGGGATCCCGATGGCAACCGGATTGTACTGCACCAGCCTTCTGCTGCTTTTGGGGAAGCGACAGCCTGGGATCCCCAGGGTTAGATCCGCCAAAGGTAGATGGTGTAGGTGTTGATGACATCCGATACGGTGGTGGTGGCGGTGGGGGGCCAATCCCCCATGTCGAAGGAGTGGGTGACCAGACGAGCGCCGGGCCGAAGCTGGGAGCGCAACTTGTCTCGGATCAGCAGGTGGGAGCTGGGCAGCAAATAACAACTCACCACCGTCGCCGGGGTTAAGTCCAGAGTGAGCAGATCCTGCTGGAGAAAGGTGACTCGATCCTGAACTTGGGCTTCTTGGGCCCGCTGTTGGGCTTCCAGGATGCGCTCCGGGTCGATATCCACCCCCACGCCCCGCGTGCCAAAGCGCTGTGCCGCCCGGATGAGAATGCGGCCATCCCCACAGCCCAAGTCGTACAGAGTATCCTCGCTCCCCACCTGGGCCAAATCCAGCATGGCATCCACAACCAAGGGCAAGGTGCGCACATAGGGGGCTAAGCGGATTCCCTCTGGACTTTGCCGGTTGGACTGGCGTTGGAAGAAGGGATCCCTGACCACCGAGTTCTGACCGAGCTTAGGCTTGAAACCGCGGGGTGCCAAGGGTCGATCCCGAGAAGAGCGGTTTTTTCTATTCATCAAATACTCTCGTCCATGTTTCCATCAGTCTATCAATCTGTTGCGGTACAGAGCCCTCGCTGTTCTACAGGGTGGAAAGCCACCGCCAGTTGCGTCGGTTCCAGCATCTCGAAAAATATTCTGATTCAACAACTTAAAAAATATCTTGATTCAACAACTTGGCCAGACGTTCCAGCCCCTTTTTGACTTGGCGGGAAACGGTAACGGCGCTGATCCCCAGCCGCTCTGCCGTTTCTTTTTGGGTGAGGTCGTAGAAGAAGACAAATTCCAAAATCTTGCGGGTGCGTTCCTCCAGCTTGGCCAAGGCATGCTGTAGGCGAATGCGGTCTTCTTCGGCCAGTTGAAAACTGCGGTAGCGCTGATCCGGAACGACCTCCCCCAAAGCGACGCTGTCTTCCTCGGTTTGAATCGGGGCATCCAGGCTGAGCAAAAGGCTGTTTTGTTGAGCCAGTTCCAGCTCTCGCCATTCCTGCTCCGTCAGTTGTAGGGCTTCTCTCACCTCGGCCTCAGAGGGAGAACGGCCCAACTCTTGCCGCAGACGGGCAATCACCTTCTTGGCTTGTCGTTGCAGAGTTGTCCAGCGGCGTGGGATCCGCATGGTGGGGCTCTTGTCTCGCAGGTAATGTTGAATTTCTCCGCGAATGTAGGGCATGGCAAAGGAGCTGAAAGCCAGCCCACGGGTAATATCAAACCGTTCGATGGCCTGAATCAAACCCAAGCAGCCAACTTGGACCAGGTCATCGTACCCCTCATTGCACTGGTTGCGCCAGTGATGGGCTTCTTTGCGCACCAAGCCCATGTTTATTTCCACCAGTCGATTGCGCAGGGCCGGATCCCGATTCTGGTGGTACAGCCGCAACAGTTCGGCGGTTCGGGCTTTAACATCCTCATGAGATGCCATAGATCCACATGCGGCTGGGAATCCGGTCTTGGCCAAAGGCAATGGAGTGGAGGCCGCCGGTCGCCTCGGTGAGACGGAGTTCTTGGGAGAGATCAGGCGAGGGGCCGTTATCATAGACAACCACTTTACCGATTTGCCGAAAATAACTGTAGAACAAGCACTCAAGGAACTCGAAAACCATTCAAAGGTTGAGGATCCCACCCACAACCAACACCCATCCAGTCAAGAGACGCTTTTGCCCAGCCAGACCCTGCGCAAGCAGGTGCTACAGGGCTACAGGGATGGCGTTAGAAGCACAACCGGACACTGTTGAGATTTGCCAAGAGCTGGAACGTTCTTAGTTTGACCAGGTTTCTTGACCCAAGCAACAGCATCTCCACGGAAAATCGGCGGGTTTCATCGGCAAAAGAGCGCAATTTTCCCGTAAGACCCAACGAAATTGCCGGATTTCTGTTGTTGGCGTGCTCTCGTGGTTATTGGTAATTGGGTCAGGTTGGCGGTGAAACAGCCTGTGCATTCCAGCCTCTCCTCTCCTTCTGGGAGGTGAGAACGTCAAGAGGCTGTTCGTGACAGCGGCGGGGGGTTCTTGAGGGGTTCCGTGCCGGCGAGAGCTACCAAAAACGACGCAAAACTCGGCTCCTCGCGAATGGGGTGGAAATAGGGTTCAGAGGAGAGCAAGGGGCGGTAGCGCTCCGGCTCCAGGCGTAGGGCTTGCTCCAGGGCTTGTAGGGCCTGAGGCACTTGGCCTTCCCAGGCGCAGCAGCAGGCTTTGGCGTAGTGAGCCTCGGCATTGTCGGGATCCATCTGCAGGGCCCGATCAAAACTCTGGATGGCCAGCTCGTAGAGGTTCAAGTCCATCAGAACCAGGCCGCGCTGCACCCAGATCTGAGGGCGTTTGGGATCTTGCGCCAGGGCACGGTCGTAGCTGTTGAGGGCCTCCATCGGGTTGCCGAGGCGGTGGTGGGCAAGGGCGTGGCCGGCCCAGAGAGAGACGGATTCGGATCCCAGTTGCAGGGCTCGTTCGTAGCTGGCCAGAGCATCGGCGTAGCGCTCTAGGTGAAACAGAGCCAGCCCCCGACTCTGCCAAACTTGAGCATCGACGGGGTTGATGGCGAGGGCTTTGTCGTAGCTGATCAAGGATCCCTGCCACCGCCCCAGAGAGGCTAAGGTTAGCCCGTGCAGGTACCACGTTTCCGGGCTATCGGGGCTGAGAGCAAGAGCGCGCTCGTAGGCGCGTAGGGCTTCTTCGTAGCGGCCCAATTGCCGCAGCGTGTTGGCCTGGTTAAAGCGGGCCTCAAAAAAATCCGGCTTCAGTTGCAGAGCCCGCTCATAGCTGGCCAGAGCTTCCTGATGGCGACCGAGATCGTCCAGCAGAGAACCACGGTTGTTCCAGGCTTCGGGGAAATCCGGCTTCAGCTCCAGGGCGCGGTCGTAGCTGGCGAGGGCAGCTTGGGCTTGCCCCAGGTGGTCGAGGGTGGTGGCGCGGTTGTACCAGGCAATGGGATCCTGCGGCTGATCTCCCAGCGCCTGCTCGAACGGCTCCAGTTGAGCCGCTTGTTCCGCCGAAAGAGCCGATGGGTCAACCGCCGGGACGGGCGAAACGGTTGTCGATTCTGGGGAAGCAGCACGCTTCTGCCGCCGCAGCCACCAGGCCCAACCCCCGGCCAAAAGCAACAGGCCCACCCCCAGCACCAGCACGCCCAAGTCGGTCGGGGCAATCGCAAACGGCATGATCCACTGCCTCTCTTCGCGCCTTTACATCATCACCAAAAAGGGCAAGGGATCGCTCGGCCCTGCCGGCGAGATCAGCTCAATGCGCTTCTCACCGGGGTAGGTGCTGGGATCGATCTCGAAGGTAACCGTCAGGTGCTCGGCACTGGCCTGCACCGGCTCTCGGGATCGCCCCAAGGGATCCCCAAAGCTGACCCGGATCCCTTTGCCCGCCGGGCTGACTCGGATTTCCGTCACCTGATCCAGATGGGATCCCTCTAGGGTACAGACGATTACATCCCCGACAAAGGCCTCCAGAGGCCAGCCCCGCCGCACCACCGGTTTGGACATGGTTGTCGCTCCCACAGGCTTCTGCATCTCAGTTTAATTTTTCATTTTCCCCTCCCTGCTCCAGCCCAAAACGGCTTTGGTGGCAGAGAGGCTCTCCCCCCTTGGGCCGGATCTCCTGCCACCCCTGTAGAGAAGAGGGAGTTGGGGAAAGGGCAACGGCAGGCGCTCGCAGCAACACCTGGCGGTCTGGGCCCACGCTCACCAAGCGGGGCATCTCTCCAAGGCTATCGGCCACCGCAAACAGCACCCGCTCTCGCGCCTGGGGATCCCAGCCCAGCAGCTGCGCATACCCCAGCGCCGGCGGCGGATCCCAGATTTGCACCGGTGGGATCCCTGTCGAGCCGGTGGGCAAGGGCCAGACCACCGCCCGATCCCAGCTCAAATCGGTTTGGAACCAGCCTTCGTACTCCCGCGCCAGCAAAGTGTTCCCCTGCCAGGCCAAAGGCAGGATCATGGCAAAATCCAATGGCTCGGCAGGGTCGTACACAGACGCCGAGGCTTGATAAACGACTTGCAGGGCTTGAGTACGGGTGTTCTCGGCAAACAACACACTGGTCAACCGACCAGCCTCGGGTGTAGCCACCAAATCCAGCCGTGTGTACACCTGCCACTGGGGATCTGGCGCCGGCAGGGGATCGCTGCGCAACAGGCCAACCACCGTGCATTGCCGTTGCCGGGCTTGCTCCTGCAACCCATACACCCAATCCCAAGGGATAGAAACAGCAGAAGAAGAACTCCGTTGCACCGACAGAGCGGCATCCTGTTCGCGACAGCAGTGGGGAGAAGGGATCCTGCCGGAGGAAGACACTGCCGGATTCGCCAGCAACAGAGCCCAGCTCATCCCAACTGCCGCAAGCCCCCACTGCCCCTTTCGCCTGACCCAACCCGTCATCCTGCCCTCCGGTACGCGACCACGGCTGTAAGGCTTGAGACAAGGCTTTTGCAAACCCTCTAGCCTCCTTCTGCCAACCGCACCTGCACCGACTGGCCATGGGCAGGCAACCCCTCCGCCTGGGCGAGGGCCTGAATTGCGCTGGCCACCTCCCGCAAAGCCGCTGAGCCGTATTGAATCAGACTGGAATGCTTTAGGAAAGTTTCTACCCCCAGAGCCGAGGCGTAGCGGGCTGAGCCTGCCGTAGGCAGGGTATGGTTGGGGCCGGCCAGGTAATCTCCCACCGCCTCTGGGGTATGGTGGCCCAAGAAAATGGCCCCCGCATGGCGAATGGGATCCAACAAAGCCCAGGGATCGGCCACCTGCAATTCCAAATGTTCTGGCGCAAACAGGTTGGACAAGGCCACCGCCGTTGACAGATCCGGCACCACCGCAATCAGACCGTAGTTCACCACCGACTTTTCCACCATCAGACGGTTGGGATGGGCCTCCATCTGGGTGGCCACCGCCTGCTGCACCTGCTGGGCCAGCTGGAGATCGGTGGTCAGAAGGATGGCCGCCGCCAGGGGATCATGCTCGGCTTGGGCCAGCAAATCGGCAGCCACATAAAGAGGGTTGGCGCTCTCATCGGCGATGATCAACACCTCCGAAGGCCCTGCCAGGGAGTCAATCCCCACTGTGCCGTACACCAGCTTTTTGGCCAACGTTACGTAGATGTTGCCGGGGCCGGTGATCACGTCCACCTTGGGGATGGTCTCGGTGCCGTAGGCCAAAGCTCCTATTGCCTGAGCCCCCCCAACGCGATAGATGGTCTGGATCCCGGCTTCTTGGGCAGCCACCAAAATGGCCGGGCTAATCCCCTTGCCCCCCAACCCGTCAGATCCCGGTGGCGTCACCATCACAATCTCGGGCACCCCCGCCACCTGGGCCGGGATGGCGTTCATCAACACAGTGCTGGGGTAGGCGGCCCGCCCCCCCGGAATGTAGAGGCCGGCGCGATCCACAGGGCGGTATTGCTTGCCCAAAACGATCTCAGGGCCGGGAAAGCTCACCCAACTGCTGGGCACCCGCTGCCGGTGAAAAGCCTCAATGCGCTGCTTGGCCAGCCGTAAGGCTGAAAGCAATTGCGGAGACACCGCCTGGTAAGCCGCCTCCAGCTCGGCCCCAGACACCTTCAGTTCGGCAACGCTCAGCTCCACCTGGTCAAACTCAGCCGTATAGGCCAGCAGGGCACGATCCCCCTGACGGCGTACCGCTTGCAGGATCTCCCGCACGGTTGCTTCACGGTGCAGGTTCTGGTCAGCCTGAGTGCGCTCCGAGATCCGTCTAAGCTCGGCTTCAGCCTCGGCTAGCTGGGTGACGATTCTCAGCATGGCAACTCCTTCGCATAGCGCGCCGTAACCCCATACTAGCGAGGGATCCGGCGGCATCGCGGTAGCAAATGCAGATCTTCGGCTGCACCGGTTTCGGCGACAAGAGGAAACATCTCCAAGCAGGGATCCCGTCTGCACCTGGCGTGATCCGGGTTGATCATGGTCATAGCTTAGCCTGGATTTTCCTCGACCAAGAGCCGGGTAGAGTTCGCCGATAGCCCTACTCAGGAAAAAGACTGGCCCCTTTTCATAGGCGCAGTTCTGACGATTTGATCAAGTTGCGAAAATCGTGGATTACCTCTTCACAGCGACGGAAAAAAGCCAGCACCCAATCCCGTAGCACCCTTTGCTGAGATTCGTCCAGTTCCTTGAGGGATCCCCGGTAGTGGATCTGGCCACTGCGCTCGATCTCGAACTGGTTAAGCCATTCTGCTTGGGATCCCTGGCGTTCCACCACTTCCTGCCGTGCTGCCTTCCAATAGTTGACGATCACCGCCTTGCCCAAATAGCCGCTTGTCATCTGGCAGAGACGGTTCAGAGATTGCACGAAGACATCCATCTCCATGCGCGGGCCCGCCGCAGGAGCGGAACTGGGCTGGGTAGCGTTCCGGCCTGCCTCCGCCTGGCTGGTAAATAGACGAAAGGTGGCCAAGCCCTTTGGCGTATCCTGCTGCAGCTCGGCTCGCAGGCGGTTCACGGCCAAGGTGTAAACCGGCATCACCAGCTCGTCATTCACCGCCACCAGCAGCGCCCATTCCGGCCCAAGGGGGTAAACGAAAACCCGCTGCTCGGCAAACTGAAAATCAAAATAGTCAAGTCCTGGGGGCATGGTCTCCAAAACTTGAAACAGCCCTTCGGTAAGGGCTTGCTGCTGTCGGCTATCCAAATCCTGAAAAGAGCGGTAGAAGAAAGGGCGACCTGCCCGACTCAAGAGCGCCACCCCCATCACCCCACGGATGGACAAAAAACTGTCGAGCGTTTCCTTCTCCATGCCCACTCAACTTGGATAACACTCTTACTCTTATCCTGACTTAGATTGCCCGAGGGTGGGCGAGCACAACCAACCGAGAGCTGGATGCTCGATGTTTGGGATTGATGTTTGGGATTTAGGAAATTCACCGGGACAAAAACGCCTCGATCCGTCCCACTGCCTCCTCCAGACGGGATCCCTCGACCACCAAAGCAAAGCGGACATAGCCTTCCCCACTGGGGCCAAAGCCAGAACCGGGAGACAGGGCAACCCCTGTGGCTCTCACCAAGTCCAGACAAAACTGGGCAGAAGAGCCGCGATAAAACTCCGGCAGAGGCGCCCACAGATACATGGTGGCTTCTGGCAAGGGCACAGGCCAACCGATGCGGTGTAGAGCCGCCACAGCTATATCCCGTCGCTCGCGGTACACCTGCCGCCAGCGCTGCAAAAAGCTATCGGGAACTGTCAAAGCTGCTGCTGCCCCCCGCAGAATGCCCTGGTATTGGTGGAAGTCGATGGTGGATTTCACCCACCGCAGGGCTCGGATCAGCTCTCGGCTGCCAATGGCGTAGGCTACCCGGAATCCCCCCATGTGATAGGACTTGGAGAGAGAAAAAAACTCGATGGTGCGGGTTTTATCGGGATCCGCCTGCAGCGCAGAAGGGGCCACCTGGCCGTCGAAGCGCCAGTCCACATAGGGAAAATCGTGGGCCAGAACGATGTCGTACTGCTGACAAAACTGCAGGGTTTCTTGCCAAAACTCCGGGGTGACGGTGGCAGTGGTGGGGTTGTGGGGGTAGTTCAACACCAGCAGCCGCGCCTGCCGGCAGATCGCTGCCGGGATCCGATCCCACTGGGGCAAGAAGCGGTTTTCCGCCCGCAGGGGCAGGTAGTAGGGGATCCCGCCCGCCAGATGGATCCCGCCCGCATGAGAGGGATAGGCCGGATCGGCGACCAAAGCAACATCGCCGGGGTTGAGCAGGGCCAGGGGCAAGAGGGCCGTTCCCTGCTGGGATCCGATCAACGGCAGCACCTCTGTTTCCGGATCGATCTCCAGGCCGAACTTGCCCCTGTACCACTTGGCGCAGGCAGACCGAAAGTCCGCCGTGTCGTGAAACAGCGTGTAGCCATAGGTAGAGGGATCCGACAGAGCCGATTGGATGGCCGCCAAGGAGTCTGAAGGTGGGGGCAGATCGGAGGATCCCAGAGACAGATCGATCACATCCAGGCCAGAGCGACGAGCCTCTCGCTTGGCTCGATCCATTTGGTCAAACACATTGCCGCCGAGGGGCTGAAGTCGCTGGGCGAGGGGAATCGACATGCAACAACTCTTGCAAAGCAGGGGGGTCTATCCTAGCTTGAGGATCCCCTCAGGGATTGTCGTCAGCATTGGGGGAAGAAGGTGAGGTTGGACGCGTGCTGGCCGCCGGCCCCCGGTCGAAAATCTCGATGTGCCACTGTCCTTGGCCGTTGCTCTCAAAAGCGATAAACCGGCCATCGCCGCTGATGGTGGGGTTGCGCACATCTCCTGGCACCCGGCTGCTGATGTTTTCTATCCTGCGAGTTTCCCGGTCGTAGAGGAAGATCTCAGACTTGCCCAGAGCATTGGACACGTAGACGATGTAGCGGCCATCAGCGCTGATGTCGGGCGAGGTAGCCGCCACGTCGCTGGAGTTGAGGCCGGGCAGATCCACCAAGCGACGTTCCACCGTGTCGTAGAGAAAAATATCCTGGCTGCCGCTGCGGGCCGAGGAAAACACCAGGTAGCGGCCATCTCCGTTGAAAGCAGGCTCCCCATCGGGGAAGATGCTGTTGAGGCCACTGTTGGTCAGGCTGGGACGCGGGGTGCGAAAACCTGCGGGGCTGCAGCCCAACAGCACCAAGCTCAATCCGGCCAGGCCCAGCTTTCTCGCCCACCGGGCCGCGCCAAACAGGATCCGGCCATCGGTCAGCATGGCATCGCCTCTCCAACCCACCCTTCCCATCATACCCGGTTGACAAACTCGGCTCCGGCTAGGGCTCCACCTTGACACCCTTCCAGAAGGCCACATAGCCCCGGATGTTGGCCGCAGCGGGTTTGGGATCCGGGTAGTACCAGGCGGCATCTTTGTTCTCCTGGCCGTTGACCACGAGGGTGTAGTAGCTGGCCTCCCCCTTCCAGGGGCAGGTGGTGTGGGTAGAGCTGGGCTGGAAGTATTCCCGGCGCAGAGATTCCGGCGGAAAATAGATGTTGCCTTCTACGGTTTCGTAGCGGTCTGTCTCCGCCACCACTACCCCATTCCAGATAGCCCTGGGCATGGAAAACCTCCTCTTGCCAAGTTTTGGATATCGGATTTTTGAGTTGCGGATCCCGGCGGCTGAGGCCGCCTTGCTTTGAGCTTAACTCTTCCCTTCCTCTTATGATCGTCTTGTATTGTCCCTTGTATTGTCCGATGAGAAGCTCTCTGTCCGGTGGGGAAGCCTGCCGATCCCGAGAGCAAAGTGGAGTCTTTTAAGGGCTGCTTCCTACCGCTATTGAGCGCTACGGCTATGGCTCGCCGCAACACCCTACAAGATGACCTCAACTACCAACAAGCCAAGCGCAGCCTGCGCCAGTGGGTGGCCCAACTGGATCTGCGCCCCCAAGAGGTCGCGGGCTTAGAAGGGGAGTTGGAGAGCTTGCAAGCGCTCTTGGACAAGCTGGAAACCGAGGTCATCCACATCGCCGCCTTTGGTCTGGTGGGGCGAGGCAAGTCTTCCCTGCTCAATGCCCTGCTGGGCGAGCCAGTCTTTGAGACGGGGCCCACCCATGGCATCACCCGTACCCAGCAAGCGGCAACTTGGAACATCAGCTGGGAAACCCGCCCCCAGTCCTCCTTCTCTGGCACATCCCTGCAGGGATCCCGCCTCCCCCCTTCCTCGGTGCAGTCGGTACAGGTCGCCCATTGGCAGGGATCCTGTCTGGAGCTGATCGACACTCCCGGCCTGGATGAAGTAGACGGCGAAGAGCGGGCGCGGCTGGCCCGAGAAGTGGCCCAGCGGGCGGATTTGATCCTGTTTGTCGTCTGCGGGGATCTGACGCGGGTGGAGTTTGAGGCTCTGGCCACCCTGCGGGAGGCGGGCAAGCCTATGCTGCTGGTGTTCAACAAGATCGACCAGTACCCAGAGGCGGATCGCCAGGCCATTTACGACAAGATCCGCAACGAACGGGTGCGGCAGCTCCTTTCCCCCGACGAGATCGTCATGGTGGCGGCCTCCCCTCGCGTGCCCCGCCTGGTGCAAAGGCCGGATGGGAGCTTTGCTGCCCAGATGGAAGTGGGATCCCCGCAGGTGGATGAGCTGCGCCTGAAAATCCTGGAAGTCCTGCATCGGGAGGGGCGTTCGCTGCTGGCCTTGAATGCCCTCCTGTTTGCCGATCGGGTTAACCAGCAGGTAATTGAGCGCAAGCTGCAAACCCGTGCCCAGCAAGCCCAAGACCTCATCGCCTCAGCCGCCCGCACCAAAGCGCTGGCGGTTGCCCTCAACCCCATCACCCTGCTCGATACCTTGGGAGGGCTGGCCATCGATGTCACCCTGATCCTGCGCCTGGCCCGCCTGTACGGCTGGCCCATGAGCACTGCAGGAGCCACACAACTGCTGCAGAAGATCATCCTCAGCATGCTCAGCCTGGGCGCCGGCGAGTGGGTGGCGCTGTTGGGCCTGGGATCCCTGAAAACCTTGCTGGGGGGATTCTCTCTGGGAGCCTACGGTTCCGTGGCCCTGACGCAGGCGGTGTTGGCCGGGTTTTCCTGCTATGCCATCGGCGAGTCCGCCCGCCGCTACCTGGCCCAGGGAGCCAGTTGGGGGCCAGAGGGCCCCAAAGCCGCCATAGCCCAGATTTTGGCCGATTTGGACGAAGCCTCGATCACCGCCCGCCTGCGGGAGGAAATCCGCCACAAAATCGGATTTGCTTTCCCCTGAACCTCTACAATCGCCTCTACAATCAGAGAGCCGAGCCGCATCGTTCGCATGACCTACTGCCTTGGCATCATCACCCGCTTTGGCTTGGTGATGGCGGCAGATTCCCGCACCAACGCCGGGGTGGACTACGTCTCCACCTACCAAAAGCTGTTCGATTTTTCCGTGCCCGAAGAGCGGGTGATCTTGATCTGCACCTCCGGCAACCTGTCCATCACCCAGGGCGTTTTGACCGAAGTGCAGCGGGATCTGCGCCAACAGGAAAGTTCCAATCTCCACACCTTCCCCCATCTCTACGACGTGGCCCGCTACCTGGGATCCAAGATTCGGTACATCCAGGAGCAAGACCGACCCTGGCTGGAAAAGGACGGTATCGACGCCCAGTGCAGCCTGTTGTTGGGGGGACAGATCCGAGGCGAGGAGCCGGCCCTCTTTTTGATCTACAGCCAGGGCAACTGCATCCAGGCCACCCCGGAAACCCCTTTTTTGCAGGTGGGGGAAACCAAATACGGCAAGCCAATCTTGGATCGCACCCTCTCCTACGAAACCTCGCTAGCAGATGCGGCCAAATGCGCTCTCCTCTCCATTGACTCCACCATGAAATCCAACATCTCCGTCGGCCCCCCCATCGATTTGGTGATGGTGCAAGCGGATCAGTTCAAGGTCACCCACCGTCTGCGCCTGCGCACCGGGGATCCCTACCTGGCCAAGATGCGCAAACTGTGGGAAAGCGCCCTCAAACAAGCCTTCGACCAAATGCCCCCCATCGAGTGGGACTACTCGGATCCAGCTGATCGGGAAGAGCTGCTCGACTGAGAGGAGGAGATTGGTAGGATAGGGGTTAATCCATCTCTGCCCAACCCCTGCCATGTCAGCCCACACCTTTCAAGACTTGATCTTTCGCCTGCAACAGTTTTGGGGGGAGCAGGGCTGCTTGATCCTACAACCCTACGACCTGGAAAAAGGCGCCGGCACCATGAGCCCCCACACGTTTTTGCGCGCCTTGGGGCCGGATCCCTGGCGAGTGGCCTATGTCGAACCCTGTCGCCGCCCCACCGATGGACGCTACGGTCAAAACCCCAATCGCCTGCAGCACTATTTTCAATACCAAGTGTTGATCAAGCCCTCCCCCGATGACATTCAAGATGTGTACCTGGATAGCCTGCAAGCTTTGGGCGTGAACCCGGCAGAACACGATGTTCGCTTTGTGGAAGATGACTGGGAATCTCCCACCTTGGGGGCTTGGGGCGTGGGCTGGGAAGTGTGGCTGGACGGCATGGAAGTAACCCAGTTCACCTACTTTCAGCAGGTGGGCGGACAAGATTGTCGCCCGGTTTCTGTAGAAATTACCTATGGGCTAGAGCGCCTGGCCATGTATCTGCAGGGGGTGGATTCGGTTTTCGATCTCTGCTGGAATGAGCATCCTTCTCTGGGACGGATTACCTATGGACAAATCTATTTCCAAAATGAGGTCGAGCAATCTTATTACAACTTCGAGTATTCCGATCCGGAGATGCTACTGGAATTGTTCCGGCTCTACGAAGCCGAGGCCAAGCGTTTGATCGAAACCACCCAACAGAAGCTGCAGAAACAGGTGTTGCCGGATCGGTTGGCCGTGTCTCTGCTCCTGCCCGCCTACGACTATGTGCTCAAGTGCTCCCACACCTTTAACCTGCTCGACGCTCGTGGTGTCATTGCTGTAGCCGAGCGCACCCTCTACATTGGGCGCATCCGTAACCTGGCTCGACAATTGGCGGAGCTGTACGTTAGCCAAGCCGATCGACCGGGATCCAGCTATGCCCTGCGGCAACCGGAACCCGCTTTGGTTTACAGGGGTGCCTCTCCCCAGAGTTAATTCTTGAGAAAGGGATCCCACCTTTGGCTATGATGAGAGATTGGTGTCAGCAAGGTGCTGGCTGCCCGAAGCAGCTCTTGTGGAAAGTCAGTGACCTCGTTTTCATCCTCTTTTTCTGACCAGTTCACCTTACTTTTTTCGGAAAAGCTTTATGTTTTACCATCATCCCGTCACTCGGGTTTCCATCTTTATTGATGGCAATAATATGTTTTATGCTCAACAGAAAAATGGCTGGTTTTTTGACCCACGCCGGGTGCTGGATTATTTTGTTAGATCACAGCCGAATGTTGAATTGGTCAACGCCTTTTGGTACACCGGCATCAAGGATCCCCATGATCAGAGGGCCTTTCGAGACGCTCTGATCAGCATGGGCTTCACTGTGCGCACCAAGATCCTCAAAGAATATCGAGATGAAGACTCCGGTCGGTACTCCCAAAAAGCAAATCTGGATATCGAAATAGTAATCGATATGTTCAACACCGTTGGCCAGTACGATAGGATCATTCTATTTAGCGGCGATGGAGATTTTGAGCGGGCCGTCGAGCTGTTGCGTTCCAAAAACACGCTGATTACAGTTGTCTCCACCGAAGGGATGATCGCCCGCGAGCTGCGCAACGCCACCGACCGCTACATCGACCTCAATGACATTCGCCCCTACATTGAGAAGTTAGACAAGTAGTGCTTTGGGCAGGGTTCTGGACTGCTTCCTCTGCCGTCGGGTCAGACCCATAGCCTCCTGGCGAGCTGGCGACAACACCGCCTAAGTTCGTTCTGGCTTTTTCCATCTTCACGGATCCCATCCCTGCCACACAAGCGGCACGTCTGTTGTACCGGCTCTAGTCAGCGCTGCCGGAAAGGAGCTGTCCCGGCCAATTCCAGTAGGGTGCTCTGGTGTCCGGCAGAAGGGCTGTGTCTTCTCCCCTTGGCAGCCAACTTCTGGGCAACCTCAGTTCAGGCAGGGGAGCAGAGAGGCTAGCATTGTAAAAAATCTTTGCCCTGATCAGGTTTTTATGACCGGCGTTCCTGTCTCCCGTATTCGCAACTTTTCCATCATCGCCCACATCGACCACGGCAAATCCACCCTCGCCGATCGCCTCCTGCAGGAAACGGGCACCGTTTCAGCCCGCGAGATGAAGCCGCAACTGCTGGACAGCATGGAACTGGAGCGGGAACGGGGCATTACCATCAAGCTGCAAGCGGCCCGCATGAACTACCGTGCCCAAGACGGCCAAGACTACGTTTTGAACCTGATCGACACGCCGGGGCATGTGGACTTCACCTACGAAGTCTCCCGCTCCCTGGCCGCCTGTGAAGGGGCGCTGCTGGTGGTGGATGCCTCTCAAGGGGTGGAGGCCCAAACCCTGGCCAACGTCTACCTGGCCCTGGAGAACAACCTGGAAATTATTCCGGTGATCAACAAAATCGACCTGCCGGGGGCCGAGCCGGAGCGGGTCATTGCCGAGATTGAGCAGGTAATCGGCCTCGACTGCAGCGGGGCAATCCTCGCCTCTGCCAAGGTGGGTATTGGCATTCAAGAGATTCTGGAGGCCATTGTGCAGCGGGTGCCGCCCCCACGGGATACGGTGGCGGAGCCCCTGCGGGCCTTGATTTTCGATAGCTACTACGACGCCTATCGCGGCGTGATCGTCTATGTGCGCATCATGGACGGGGAGGTGAAAACGGGGGACAAGATTTGCTTTATGGCCTCTGGCCGAGAATACGAGATTACCGAGCTGGGGGTGATGCGTCCCAACCAAGAGCCGGTGGATGCCCTACATGCGGGCGAGGTGGGCTACATGGCCGCCGCCATCAAGAGCGTGGAACACGCCCGTGTTGGGGATACCATCACACTGGTGAATCGCAAAGCTCCTGAGCCCCTGCCCGGCTACAAAGAAGCCAAGCCGATGGTGTTTTGTGGCCTGTTCCCCAGCAGCTCCGATCAGTACGCCGAACTCAAAGAGGCTCTGGAAAAGCTCAAGCTCAACGATGCTGCCCTGTACTTTGAGCCAGAAATTTCCAGCGCCATGGGCTTCGGCTTCCGCTGTGGTTTTCTGGGCCTGCTGCACATGGAGGTGGTGCAGGAACGCCTAGAGCGGGAGTACAATCTCGATCTGGTGATCACAGCTCCGACGGTGGTGTACCAAGTTACCCTCAACAACGGCTCTGTGATTCGGGTGGACAATCCCAGCAAGCTGCCTCCCCCCAACGAGCGCACCAGCATTGAGGAGCCGATTGTCAGGGTAGAGGTGATTCTTCCTGAGGAATTTGTCGGTACCGTGATGGAGCTGTGCGAGACCAAACGCGGCACTTTTAAAGACATGAAATATCTGGCGCAGGGTCGGACTACGCTGGTGTATGAGCTGCCCCTGGCGGAAGTGGTCACCGACTTTTTCGACCAATTGAAATCACGCACTCGTGGTTATGCCAGCATGGACTACCAAATGATTGGCTATCGCGCCGATGATTTGGTGCGTTTGGACATTTTGATCAACGGCGATGTGGTGGATTCTCTATCCACAATTGTGCATCGGGACAAAGCTTTTTATGTAGGCCGTTCCCTAGTTGCCAAGTTACGAGAGCTGATCCCACGCCATCAATTTGAAGTGCCCATTCAGGCAGCAATTGGCTCTAAAGTGATTGCTCGTGAAACCATACCAGCCCTGCGCAAAAACGTCTTGGCCAAATGCTACGGAGGAGATGTGACCCGCAAACGCAAGCTTTTGGAAAAACAAAAAGAGGGGAAAAAACGCATGAAGGCGGTGGGAACGGTGGATGTGCCCCAAGAAGCGTTTATGGCCGTGCTGAAGTTGCAAAATGATTAGGGCCATGGGCACTCAACTGGGGCGGGAAGAGGTGTTGGCCTGGCTACAGGAGCGGGTGTCTCCTCCTCGCCTCCGCCATATCTTGGGGGTAGAGGGGATGGCCCGACAGCTGGCGGCCCACTACGGGCTGGATGAGCAGAAAGCTGCTTGGGCAGGGCTGATGCACGACTTGGCCAAGGCTTTCCCGCCGGAGCAACTGTTGCAAAGGGTGGCTCAGGAACGGGAGCTGGATGAAATTGAGCGGGCCGAACCTCACATCCTGCACGCTGAGGTGGGATCCCTGGTGGCGCGGGAGCAGTTTCAGGTACAGGATCCGGAGATTTTGGCGGCCATTGCCAACCACACGCTAGGGCAGCCCGGCATGGATCCGCTCAGTTGCGTGGTTTTCGTGGCCGATGCCCTGGAGCCGAATCGGGGCAACAGCCCAGAATTGGAGCGGTTGCGGCAGATGGCTTTTGTAGATTTGTCTAAAACCGTAGTGGGAGTATGTGACTTGAGCCTAAAATTTTTGCTAGACCGGAATCAGGTGGTTCATCCGCGCACACTCATGACTCGGAATCATTTTTTGTTACATCCTTTAGAAAAAGCGGTGTCCTAGGTTAACTCAGTCGTTTCAGGAGGGTTTTAGTTGCTACATCTCATGCCTGCCCCTGCTGGGGATCCCATCTATTGCATGGCGCTGAGTGCAGCTCGCGCGGCAGAAGAGAAAAAAGGTGGCGATATCGTTCTGCTGGATGTATCCCAAGTCTCCACTTTGGCAGATTACTTTCTTCTGGTCAGCGGCTACTCGCTCACGCAAGTCCGCGCCATTGCCCGAGCAATTGAGGAAAAGGTTTGGGACGAGTGGAAACAAACTCCGCGCCGCATCGAAGGGCAGGAATCGGCCTCTTGGATACTGATCGACTATGCCGATCTCATTGTCCATGTGATTATGCAACAGGAAAGGGACTACTATGACCTAGAGTCTTTCTGGATCCAGGCTCAGCGAGTCGATCTGCCCATAGCAGGCTAAATCTATTTGTTTTGGATCCCTGGATTTGGCAGTTCTTCAGAGCTTGGAGCCAAGGGAAGAGTTGCTCTTTACAACTCTTTAACTGCCTTCCAGGGCCTCCTTGACAGACAGAAGTTTTAGTCAATTGTCAAGAAATATGTAAGTTTCTTAATATTCCCGCAATTTCTTACACAGTCACGTGTTAGGGTAGTGAATGACAAATAGCTGAGTAAGATCTTCCTGCCTTTTGCAGTCGAGTTTCTATAGTCTTTGTTAAACGCTCTACCTTGTTTCTCTTGAACGCTGATAATTCTTCGTTGGTACTGAATACCAGCAAAAAGATTTTCCAGCTGCTGATGGCTCCTATTGGCTGCTTTCAGCGGCAAGTGGAAAGGCAAACGAGGCGAATAGAGGAGGCAAGGATTGGCTGCACAAGAGGATCTTACGAACGAAACCGCAACTTCTTCCCGACGGCAGACTTAACTGCAACCGGCTTAAATGGTCGGCCTGTAGGCAAAATCCGGTGCCAAAAGCAGCGGAGGAAGATGGGGAAGCAGCGTTTTTTGTTTAATGTCTGTTTTTAAGAGCGACAGGGATTTTTAGGAGGGACATTCATCATGGAAAAGATGTTGGTTAATATCGTCGAGTACCTGGCATTGGGAGAACTGGAAACTATCCTCTCCACTGAGCACCCCCATCAACAGGTGTTTTATGACGCTAGGGAGCGGGAAGCGATGATGCAGCAGATCCTAAACCGGGTCCCCGCCATCTACATGTGGCTGGCTGCCGATGAGTGTCCCAGCCGCGATCAACTCAATTCCTCTGAGCTGGAATTGCTGCGGTCGGTAGTGCGGGATGTGGTCAATCAAAAACTCCAACAAGCCTCTTTTGGCCTTGACCCCTATGCGGGATCCATGTCAGAGGTCTTCTACGGATAGAGGGGGCGGGCTTAAGCTACACTGCAAAGGCGTTGCCTTAGCTTGTTGCCTCTGCCCATGTTGCCTGTTTACTATTCCGATATTTTCCTCAGCCACGATACTGGGCCATTTCACCCCGAGCGTCCGGCTCGCTTGCAGTCCATTGTTAAGGCGCTGCGTGGTGCCCCTTTTGCCAACCAGTTGGAATGGCGGGATCCCCCCTTGGCGGAGCTGGCAGAGCTGGAGCGAGTACACTCGCGTCAGCACATCCAACAGGTGGCTGAGTTGGCAACAGCAGGTGGGGGACACATTGATGCCGACACTGCTCTCTCGGAGAGAAGTTTTGAAGCGGCGCGCCTGGCTGTGGGGGCTTGGGTGGCCGGCTCTGCCTCGGTTTTGACCACCGCTCAGCCAGCGCTGGTGCTGTGCCGTCCACCTGGGCATCACGCAGAGCCAGAACGGGCAATGGGGTTTTGTTTATTCAGCAACGCAGCCATTGCGGCGCTGTGGGCGCTGGATCAGCCGGGGGTGAAGCGGGTGGCGATTTTCGATTGGGATGTTCACCACGGCAACGGCACGCAGGCGGTGGTGGAGCGCTATCCCCAACTGGCCTATGCCTCCATCCATCAGTTTCCCCTCTACCCCGGCACCGGCTCCGCTCGCGAAACCGGGATCCACGGCAACCTCTGCAACGTGCCTTTGCCTGCCGGCTCGGATTGGTCGGTCTACAAAAAGGCCCTCGACGAGAAGATCTTGCCGTTCTTGCAAGCGTTCCAGCCCGATTTGCTGCTGGTGAGCGCCGGCTTCGACTGTGCCAAAGGGGATCCCCTGGCCGGTATGCAGCTAGAGCCGGAAGCCTTTGGCCGCATGGCCCGCCTTTGCCTGGAGCAGGTGACCCGCAAAACCCTCTTCGGCTTGGAAGGCGGCTATAACCTGGACAACCTGGCGCGCGGCTGGCTGAGCCTGGCCCAAGCTTGCCTGGAGAGTTAACCTTTCCACTTCACCTTGGGTAAAATCTGCCGCACATCCACCCGATCCTTGTACTTGAGAGCAAAGTTGAGCAGCGAATCCAAGAGGGAATCGGACAGATAGTGGGGCTGGAGGCCCAGGTCTAGGAGCTTGGTGTTTTTGGCGTTGTAGTAGTGCTCTTCCAGCTCGACGCGGGGGTTCTCCAGGTGGTTGATTTCCACCTTCAGGCCCATGGTGGCTCCCGCCTTTTGCACCAGCAACGCCAGTTGCTCAACACTAAATTGCTCTGTGAACTGGTTCATCACCCGGAATTGGCCCGGCTCGGCAGGGTGAGCAATGGCCAGCTCCACGCAGCGCACCGTGTCGCGGATATCCAGGAAACCGCGGGTCTGGCCGCCCTTGCCATACACTGTCAGCGGATGGCCCACGGCAGCCTGAATGCAGAAGCGGTTCAGAGCTGTGCCGAATACGCCATCGTAATCGAGACGGTTGATCAGCACCTCGTCCATGCCGGTTTCTTCCGTCAGCACGCCGTACACCACTCCTTGGTTGAGGTCGGTGGCGCGCAGGCCCCAGACGCGGCAGGCGAAGTGGATGTTGTGGCTGTCGTGTACTTTGGAGAGGTGATACATGGATCCCGGCTGCTTGGGGTAGGGCAGGGTATCCTTGCGGCCATTGTGCTCGATGGTGATGTACCCCTCCTCAATGTCGATGTTGGGGGTGCCATACTCACCCATGGTGCCCAGCTTCACCAGGTGGCAATCGGGAAATTCCTCTTTGATGGCGTAGAGGATGTTCAAGGTGCCCACCACGTTGTTCACCTGGGTCATTACCGCGTGTTCGCGGCTGATCATCGAGTAAGGGGCAGAGCGCTGCTCGCCAAAGTGAACAATGGCATCCGGCGGGAAGCGGCGCATGCAGGAGATCAGGGCTTCGTAGTTGGTAACGTCGCAGACAAAGATGGGAATGTCCTTGCCGGTTAGCCCCTTCCAGCGATCCACCCGTTGCTCTAGCTGGGCAATGGGGGTCAGGGTAGAAACCCCCAGTTGCAGATCCCAGAGGCGGCGGACGTAGGAATCGAGAATGGCCACCTCATAACCCCTGTTGGATAGGTGCAGGGCTGTCGCCCAGCCACAGTATCCGTCACCACCAATAACCAGGACTTTCATCAGGGAAGCAAAATTCGGCTGCTCACGAATCTACCAAGTTATGGCACCAAAGACAAACTCTCCTGGGATCCCTTCGGGGTGCTGGATAGCCCCCTATTCGATGCGAGGCGGGTTGTCCAGGGTATAAACCGTGGTCTCGGCGGCAATGGCACGGCGCAGGTGAGCTGGGACTTGGTAGAGGCCCAGAAGGGTGATGCCATCGATGAATTGCAGTGCCCCTCGCTCGGGATCCAACTGTTGGCTCAGCATCTGGTCGATCTGCTCCGGTTCTGGCCTGGGGGAGATGGGATCCTGAGCTGCCAGGGCAAAACCCAGTGGGCCACCGTAGGTGGGGGCATAGATGGCGTAGGGCTGCACGGCGGCAAACACCGTTTTCAGGGTGCGAACAATGCGGGTGTGTTGATGAAGCTCAACCGGCCCCGTCGGCCCGGCTTGGATGGTGAAAGCCCCATCGGGCTGCAACTTGGAGCGGATCTGGCGGAAAAACTCCTGGGTGAAGAGGCGGTAGGCAGGGCCGGACTCAATGGGATCGGAAAGATCGGAAAGGATCACATCCCAAATGGGGCCTGTTTCCTGGAGAAAATCCAAGGCATCGGCAATCACCACCTCCACCCGCGGATCTTCAAAGGATCCCTGGTGCATTTCCGGCAGGTGCTCTCGGCAGGCTGCCACCACCTCCCCATCGATGTCCACCATCACCACCTGCTCCACCGAGCGCCAACGCAGCACCTCCCGCAGCGTTGCCCCTTCTGCCCCCCCCAACACCAGTACCCGCCGGGGGATCCCGCCCGCTTGGACAACCTGCACCATAGCCGGATGAACCAAAGCCTCGTGGTACAGAAACTCATCCACGGTAGTGGATTGCCAATGCCCATCCAGCATCAGACCCTTGCCGAAGGCCCCCGTCTCGGCGATCAGCATCTCCTGGAAAGGGGTTTTTCGGTAGGCCAAGATGCGCGTGACGGCACGGGCGGTGTAGTCCCAAGGGGTAAAGTACTCCTGAACCCAGAAGAAACTTCTCGGGCTGCTCATAAGCACCTCGCTACAGCTTTTTCCAGCAACATAGACTGACCTCTGGGGTGAATCGGATCCCACCCAGCCTACAGATGGCCCCCATGACAGTTTGGAAAAAGCTGCGATTGGCGAAGATCTCAGCGCCTTCGTCGGGTCGCTTCACAGGTGAGCACCTCAGCCGAGTCTGGGGCCTCTTCCAGGAGTGTCGGTTGCGCGGTGCGGCGGGGCACCTTGCGCAGGGAATATCGTCGCGCTTGAAACACGTCGATCAGATATTCACAGGCCGCTTCCGGTCGGGTGTGGCGACCACAGGTGAACACATCCACCGCCGCGTAGCCCGCTTCGGGCCAGGTGTGAATGGAGATGTGGGATTCCCCCAAAAGAGCGAGGGCTGTAATCCCCTGTGGCTCAAATGGATGGCACAGCTCTCCCAAAAAGGTGGAGTTGGAGCGTCTGGCTGCCTCTCGCAAAGCCTGTTGCACCAGAGAGGCATCATCCAAAAGTTTGGCCGGGCAGTCGTAAAGCTCCAGGATACAGTGGATCCCGATCAGAGCTGGAGACCTATCCCCTAATTGGCCAGATAGTGTGTGCAGCATACTATCCCCTAATTGGCCAGATAGAACTGATTAGAACCAGAGGCTGCACAGAAAGCGCAGCTTTACCATTATCTCACAATTGACATACTCCCCTGCCTAAAGGCAGGGGATTCTGGTTCCTGGTTCTGCGACAGCACTTACCGTGTCAGGTTGCCC